>CAMWTG010000019.1 GCA_947177115.1 uncultured Clostridia bacterium | reverse complement strand
GTGTCGGCAGCGGCGGGATCCTGGGTGCCCTCATCCTTGTTCTCTTCCGCAAACGCGGTTACGGTCAGGCTGAAAACCATGACCATTGCCAGCACCAGTGCCAGCAGCTTGTTCCACTTTCTCATGACAGGGGTTCCTCCTAATTCAATTTTAGGCGGCATTTCTCCGGACGCAGCCTGCCGCAGGGCAGACCCGTCCCCTGCCGCCTTTATACGGATTTGATTATACTCCATCTTTTCCCGTTTGGCTAGACCGGATTTGCGAATTTTTGATAAATTTTTGAAAAAATATTTCTCCCGCCGCCTGCCGCACTGGATAAGCGGAGGAAAATATGGTATACTTTTCCTCACCAACCAAATTGTTCAGAGGAGGCGCTTACTTATGCGTACATTGCTGCAGGGCGGGACCGTTGTCTCCGCCAAAGGGATGACAGCGGCGGACGTGCTGCTGGAAAAGGGCCTGGTGTCCGCTGTTGGCGAACATCTCCCCGTTGGAGACGCCCAGGTGGTGGACTGCGCCGGGAAACTCCTCTTCCCCGGCTTCATTGATGGACACACTCACTTTGACCTGGAGGTGGGCGGCACCATTACCGCCGATGACTTCGCCTCCGGCAGCCGCGCCGCCCTTCGGGGCGGGACCACTATGGTGGTGGATTTCGCCGCCCCGGACAAGGGAGAAACTCTGGCCGCCGGCCTGGAACGCTGGCGGCGGAAAGCGGAGGGCCGCGCCGCCTGCGACTACGGTTTCCACATGACCATCGATGACTGGAACGAGGGCATTTCCCGGGAAATCGGCGAAATGCTGGCACAGGGTATTTCTTCTTTTAAAATGTATATGACCTATCCCGCCATGATGATCCCCGAGGGAGACATGTATCACGCCCTCCTGCGCCTGAAAGAGGCCGGCGGCATTGCCGGGGTCCATTGCGAAAACGATGGCGTGATCCGCGCCCTGACGGCGGAGGCCCGGGCTGCCGGACGGCTGTCCCCCGCCTCCCATCCCCGTACCCGGCCCGCACCCCTGGAGGCGGAGGCGGTGGGCCATCTGCTGCGTCTGGCCCAGCTGGCGGACGTGCCGGTGATTATTGTCCACCTCACCTGCCGGGAGGCCCTGGAGGAGGTCCGCGCCGCCCGGAGACGGGGCCAGACCGTCTACGCGGAGACCTGTCCCCACTATCTGCTGCTGGAGGACAGCGTCTACGATAGGCCGGAGTACATGGAGGCGGCAAAGTTCGTCTGCGCCCCGCCTATCCGGAAGAAGGCGGATCAGGATGCCCTGTGGGAGGCCCTGCGAAAGGGAGAGATCGACACCGTAGCCACCGACCACTGTTCCTTCACCACTGCCCAGAAGCGGGTGGGACAGTACGATTTCACCAAGATCCCCGGCGGTCTGCCCGGCGTGGAGCATCGGGGCGTGCTGCTGTATACCCACGGCGTGGCGGCCGGACGGATCACAGCGGCGGACATGTGCCGGGTCCTCTGCGAAAATCCTGCCAAACTCTATGGCTGCTGGCCCCGGAAAGGGATCATTGCGCCGGGCAGCGATGGGGATATTGTGGTCTACGATCCAACGGCGGACAGCGTCATCACGGCGGCGGATCAGCTTCAGAACGTGGATTACACCCCCTATGAGGGCTGGAAGACGGCGGGCTCCATTGCCCGGGTCTACCTCCGGGGGCGGCTGGCCGTGGACCGCGGCAGGGTCCTGGAGACCGGGGGGCAGTTCATTCACCGGGGAAAAAATCACACTTTTTCTTGCAGTTCTAATGGTGGAATGGTATAAGAGACTGCTCCGCATCTCAACAGAACAAAATACGGGACGGAAACATTTCGATGCTGTTTCCGTCCCGTATTCTATCAACCCGCGCCCCTGAGAAGCGGCAAAAAGGCGGATGCTTCTCAGGCTGATACTTTTTCTTGAAGAAAAAGTATCAGTATGCCGTGATGATCCCGCCATCATCGGCATATACTGTGGAAATACCGCCGGTGGCTACGATCAGGATCTCGCCGAACCGGCACTTCTTCTGGATCAGATCCCGCACATACTCCGCCCGCTCCCGGCAGTTGCAGTGGGCAATGACCAGCCGCCGGCCCACATGACCGGCATCCTCCGCCATCCGGGAGACCATCTTCGCCAGGGTCTGCCGGATGGACAGGCCCTGCCCCAGCTTCTGGATCTCGCCCTCCGGCGTAGCGCCGCACAGCAGCTTCACCCGCAGCGCGCCGGTCACCAGGGCCTGCATCCTGGTCAGCCGTCCGTTTTTCCGCAGGTTATCCAGATTTTCCAGCACGAACATGGTCTTCATTCCGCTGATATACGCCTCCACCTGCTCCACCACCTGGGCGAAGGGCAGCCGCCGGGCCGTCAGCTCCCGGACCAGCAGGGCGATCTGGGCCTGGCCCGAGGAGGCGGAGCGGGAGTTAAAGACATGGACGTTCCCCTTGCCGCCCTCCTCCCGGTAGATGGCCCGGGCCTGCATGGCGGCGTTGTAGGAGCCGGAGAGCAGGCCGGACAGGGTGACCACGTAGTTGTCCCCCTCGTCCAGAAACTGCTCCAGATACATGGAAGGGGAGGGGCACGCCGTCTTGGGCGCATCGTGCCAGGCGCGCATTTTATCCAGCAGCTCCGTCTGACAGAAATTCTCGTCATCCACGATCGTCTCCGAGCCCACATGGATGCTCAAGGGAACCTTGGTCACATGGGGGTCTGTCACCAGCTCCGTGGGCAGGTCGGTGCAGCTGTCACAAATTAATCTATACGTCATTCAAAAAACCACCTTACGTAATATGGTTAATTAGATTATATCGTGTTTTAGAGAAATGTCAAGCCCATATCCGAAAGGTTCTCAAAATAGATAATCCCTGCGCTCTGCCGTAAGGATAAGTATGCCCGTGGATTCGAAAAAAACACCTTTTTATACGTACTGCTGCTTGGCCACATCAATGACGCCCCGGGTGGTCAGGCGCAGGGTGGGGATCACCGGCAGGGACATGAAGCTGAGGGTCATGAAGGGGTCAATGTCCCGGCTGACCCCCAGGGCGAAGGCGGCGGCCTTGGCGTCCTCCAGGGCCCGGTTCACGTTCTCCAGGGTATCATCGCTCATAAGGCCCGCGATGGAAAGGACCAGCTCCCCCCTGACCTGGCCATCCTCTATGACCACGATGCCGCCCTTGTTTTCCGCCACCCGGTTGGCGGCGGCGGCCATGTCCTCCTCGTTGGCGCCCACCACGATGATGTTGTGGGAATCGTGGGAGACGCTGGTGGCCACCGCGCCCCGCTTAAGGCCGTAGCCCTGGAGATAGCCGGTGCCGATATGGCGGGTATGCTTGTGCCGCTCGATGACGGCGATTTTGAGGATGTCCCACTCCGGGTCGATATGGTCGGAATAGCCCTGGTCCACGGTGACGATCTCGCCGGGGACCATGCCGATGATGCCCCGGGGGCGCCGCTCGGCGAAATCCTCCGCCGTCAGGCGGGACAGGTGGAAGGTGTCGTGGGCCTTCTGGGTCAGGTAGGGATCGATCTCCGGCGCGGGGAAGTCCTTCACGGTCCTGCCATCGTACATCTCCACGCCCTTTTTGAACACCTGCAGGATGTTGAAATCCTGGAAATTGTCAATGACCACGAAGTCCGCCAGATAGCCGGGAGCGATGGCCCCCCGGTTGTTCAGCAGGAAGTACCGGGCCGCGTGGTGGCAGGCCACCTTCACCGCCACGATGGGGTCCACCCCCTGGCGGATGGCCTCCCGCACGTTGTAGTCGATGTGCCCCTTTTCCAGCAGGTCGCTGGGGTGCTTGTCGTCGCAGCAGAACATGCACCGGTCCGCGTACTTCTCCGTCAGCAGGGGCAGCAGGGCCTGCAGGTTCCGGGCGGCGGTGCCCTCCCGGATCATGATGAACTGGCCCCGCTCCAGCTTGGCGATGGCATCGGCGGGGTCCGAGCACTCGTGGTCGGAGTAGACCCCGGCGGCGATGTAGGCGTTGAGGTCGTTGCCCAAAAGGCCGGGGGCGTGGCCGTCGATTTTCTTGTGGTGGGCCTGGGCGGCCACGATCTTCTCAATGACCATGGGGTCCGCGCCAATGACGCCGGGGAAGTTCATCATCTCCGCCAGGCCCTGGACCCGGGGGTGGTCGTAGAAGGAATCGATGGTCCGGTAGTCCAGCACCGCGCCGCTCTCGTCCATGGGCGTGGCGGGGACGCAGGAGGGCAGCATGAAGCGCACGTCCACCGGCAGGTCCTCGGTGGCCTGGAGCATGTACTCCACGCCATCTGCGCCCATGACGTTGGCAATCTCGTGGGGGTCGGTGACAACGGTGGTGGTGCCATGGGGGAGGACGGCCTTGACGAATTCCCTGGGGGAGACCATGGCGCTCTCCAGATGGATGTGGGCATCGATGAAGCCGGGGAGGACCAGCCTGCCGGACATATCGAACTCCGTCTCCCCGCTGTACTGGCCCATGCCCACGATCAGCCCCTCCGCCACGGCGATATCCCCGCGGCACAGCTCATTGGAGAAGACGTTGACGTACACGGCGTTTTTCAGCACCAGATCGGCCTTTTCCCGGCCCGCGGCCACCTCAACGATCCGCAGTTTCTTGTTCAGCTTGCGGTTGATCCGGCCGGTATAGCTTTCAGTTCCCATAAGTGATCCTCCTTTTCCGTATGGCAGATGTGAGTTGTGGGGTAAAAATGGATAAAAAGAAAGCAGACCCCATATGGTCCCGCCGCCTTTCGGCTATTGTACCATATGAAGTCCGCTTTGTCCACTGGAATTTGTGCGGCCCCACGAAAATCAATTTTTGCAGAGAACGGCGTTGTAGGGGCCGATGTCCCCATCGGCCCGTCTTGCTGGAACTGCCGGTCTATCCTTAAAACGGCCCGATGAGGACATCGGGCCCTACAGATGCGGCGGGATTTCCCGAAAATAAATCTCCCCCGCCGCCCCGCAGGAAAAAATCAATCAGGCCGGAGGGCCGCCTCCCCGGAGGCCAGGGACGCGGGGACATCGATGACCCGCTGATTCCGGCTGCCCCGCCAGGGCAGGGACAGGGTCCGCTGGTCCAGAAGGAATGGCCCATCGATCAGCACATCCACCTCCGCCAGCAGGGCCTTCTGCGCCGCCGAACCCTGGTCCCGCAGGTATTCAAAGGTCCAGCCGGAATAGGCCCAGACGTTCAGGTTGTGTTCGTGGGCGATCCTGGCCAGGGCGAGACAGTCCTCCGGCTGAGCGAAGGGGTCGCCGCCGGAGAGGGTGAGGCCATCGGTAAGAGGATTTTTCAGCAGCTGAGCCACCACCTCTTCCACGGTCATTTCCCGCCCGCCCGCCGGATCGTGGCTGTCGGGGTTGTGGCAGCCGGGGCAGCCGTGGGGGCATCCCTGGACAAAGCAGGCAAAGCGGAAACCGGGACCGTCTACAATGGAATCCTGCATCAGGCCGTAGATCTTCATAAAAAAGCCTTCTTTCGTGGAAGATGATAGCAATCATCTGGAAATTTTGAATATTGCTGCAGATCGATTCATCATACCATGGCGGCGGCAGCCTGTCAAATCCCAACGGCTCCGGGGCGGGGAATTTACCGCACAATTCTGCAGGGACAGGTATCACAAACATGGATTTCCGCAATAACCCGGCGGGCCTCCTTGCATTTTGTACCGGCTGGTGCTACAATTACCAGAGAAAGAAAACAAGGGGGGCTGTCCGTTGGAAAAAGAGAAAAACCTGACCGGCCGCGTTTTCCGCCCCCTGGCTGCCGGAGCGCTGGCCCTTTGCGCCCTGCTGACCGTTCTGGCCGCGGCGGCGGCCTGGCCTATGGCAGCCGGGGCCGGAGCTTCCGCCTGGCTGCTCACCGCGGCGCTGGCGGTCTTCGCCCTCACCGGGGGCGGTTCCGTCTGCCTGATCCGCTTTGTCTGCCGGCGCTATCTGACGCCTGTGGTCCAGGCGTCCCGCGCCGTTTCCCTGGCCGCCGCCGGGGACCACTCCGCCTCTCTGACAGGGATCCCCCGCACATCGGAGGAGACCGCCGCACTTCTGGACGCGGCACGGGATCTGGGGGTCCGCAGCAGCGACTGCCTGATAGAAATGGAGGAGGTCCTCAACCGGATTGCCGAGGGGGATCTGACCGCGCGCCTGCCCTGCGGCAGGAGCGCGGAGTGCGGCGGGGCCTGCCAGGCCCTGGACGGCATGTCCCAAAAGCTCCGTGGGGCCATCGGCTCCGCCCGCAGCGCCATGGAGCAGCTGGGCAGCCAGCTGGAGGAGCTGGAGCGGGAGGCCCAGGATCTCTCGCAGAGCGGCCAGGACCGCCGTCAGGACAGGGAGGCGCTGTCCACCGCTTTGGAGCGGCTGACCCGGTGCCTTCAGGACCGCGCCGGCGGTGCACAGTGCGTCAGCGCCGGTGCGGAACAGCTCCGGGACCGGCTGGACAACTATGACAAGAAGCTGGAAACCCTGACCGCCGCCGTAGAGCGGATCAATGACTGCGCGTTGGAGGCGGGGAAGATCGTTAAGACCATGGAATCCACCGCCTTCCAGTGCAGCGTCCTGGCCCGGACCGCCTATATGGAGGCCGCAGGAGCCGGGGTCAACGGCAAGGGGTTTGCCGTGGTGGCCAGCGAGCTGCGGGTGCTGGCCTCCCGCAGCGCCCAGGCCGCTCAGGATGCCGCCGCCCTGATGGGGGAGATGGACCAAAGCATCAGGGAGGGCTCCTCGCTGGCTGCGGAGGCGTCAAGGGAACTGTTCGCCCTCTCCGGCAGCAGCAGGGAGTTGTGCCTTCTCTCCGCCGGTGTGGCCGGGGAGGCACGGGACGCATCGGATGCGGAGGCCGCCGTCCGGCAGGCGGTGCGCCTTTCCGCCGCCGGTGCGGAGGACCAGCTGGCCGCCTCCCGCGCCGCGCTGTCCGCCAGAATGCTGCGGGAGCGGGCGGGCCGCCTCCGGGAGGCCCTGCGGGTGTTCCGGCTGAACTGACCCTTTTTCTGGAGAATACATAAGGGACGGGACCATGCGCTGTATGGGCCGGTGTCCTCATCGGACCCTGGGGGCGGATGATATCCGCCCCTGTAAAACGTGATGCCTGCCGCAGCCGATGCGCCCGCGGAGTGTTGACTGGATTAAGCGCTTTTTCGGCAGAATGCAAGGCCCCGTATAACCCCTGCCGCAGAAACCGCGAAAATGAGCAGGAGTATGCCTGCGCTTGCAATTGCCACAAGCCGGAACAGCCGGGGTGATATGCCTCCGTCTACGGCGATGATCAGCGTATTCTGCAATACAAGAACGGATGCCAGGGCGTCCACAAGCCGTATCATGCCCAGTTCCCGGTCAAGTATTGTCCCGTTTGCCCGCTTCAATTGCACCGCCGCCGCGCTGATTTTGTACGTGGTGTAGGTTGCTGAGGCAATGGCGGGGATCAATCCCGTTTGAATGGGACGCTGATCCAGCGCCATAAGGGATACGGGCGTGACCAGCGCCGCATTCATTGCCAGGACGATGCCGGAGGTCGCGGTAAAGATTTTTCTGCGGTAGCTTTCCGCCGTTTCCTGCTCTTTTCCCTTGGCTTTCCGCTCTGCTGCCAATAAAATACCTCGAACCAGAGACAATAGGGCATAGTAGATGCCGATGCTCCCATGCCAAAGCGATGGGTACCAAATCCCCAGCGCTCCGTTATAGAGGGCGAATAAAATCGTGACGGCAAAGCCGCCCGCTGCCCCTATTGCGGCAAAAGGGAGGCGGCTGCTCCGGCGGAGGGCCGGCAGCCCGTTAATCCGTTTTCTCATCGGCGGCAGGACCCACACATAATTTGATGATTTCCGCAATCTCACCGGCGCTCTCCCGGCAATCGGACGCTACCCATTTCAGCATGACGGCCACCAAGCCGCAGCGGTAAAACTCCATGATATATTCGTGTCTTTCCGCCACAACGCCATACCGGGACAGTATGGGAGAAAACACGCGCTGGAAAAAGACTTGGTAAGTCCGTTCTACACCAAACACATCCGCCTGGGAGTGGATGGCCTTGTAAACGTGCCGGTTCTCTTTTACAAAATCCAGCCATGGCAGCAGCCACTGGTCGGTCATAAAGAACAGGTTCCTTTTGGGCAGCGCGGTAATCCCGGCGCCGCCCAGTCCCGCATCCGGGATTTTTTCTCGATAGCGCCCGTTGATCATCGCCACGGTTTCCGCAAGGAGGCCGGCGGTATTTTCGTAGTGAAGATAAAAGGTAGAGCGGTTTACACCGGCGCGGGTGCAGACGTCCTTGACCGTGATGTACTCAAAATCCTTTTCCAGCAGGAGGGAGAGCAGGGCCTCGTCCATGCGTTCCGCCGTGTGGAAATATTTGCTCTCCGACCTGTTCATTCGCTTTCCCTCCCTGTTGAACGCATACGATTCCGCGATTTAAAATGCCATACCGCAACCGGATAGAAATGGCAGTTGGTTCAGGCGCGGGATCAACGTTCTTTTTGATGCTTTCTCAAGAAAAGACATCAGGCGTTTTCAGCCGTGATCTCCTTTGCCAGCTCCATAATCTCAAAGGTATACTTTTTCTTGCCCTGTTCCAGCAGCTTTTTGTAGACGGGATAATTGACCGATACCATTCCAATCCCGATCAGGCCGGTTACAATGCCCAGCGGCATGGCTATTGGCAGGCTCTGACCGATCACCCCCATGCACAGGCACATTCCCACGCCGAAGATCAAGGCTCCGGCCACGCCAAAGGAATAGGTGAAAATCTGGGCGGGCAGCTTGGCTTTCCGATCCAGCTTTTTCAGGGCAACGAGCTTAGAGGCGGGCTTTTGGTCGTACTCTGAGGCAATCCGTTCCGCATAAACGGTATCAAGGTTTTTCATGTGGTGTATCTCCTTTTCTGATGATGACCACATTATAACGGCGTTTCCTCCCAGTTGGAACAACAAATCCTATAAAAAGTGTTGTGTTCTGCGATACCCGTTTCCATTGTCAGTACGGAAATCAATTTTTTGGGGCGAGCAATGCTCGCCCCTGCACAGTCTGTGCTGTTTGCGGGATAGGCCGTTTTATAGCCGAAGCAGTTGGAAAGAAGATTTTTCCTTCTTTTCAGCCGCTTCGGCTTTGAAGATCAATACCCATGCTCCGGCTTATGCTCCGCGTACAGCATATTCCACCAGAAACGGTATGCCCGCCAGCTCTCCCCATCGCCGCAGAAGACCGTCAGGCTCTCCGCCTCCGGGTGGCTGTAGAGGATATCCGTTACCGCGCGCAGCACCGCCTGGGCCGCCTGGTTCAGATCAAAACCGTAAGCCCGCCTGGTATCAAAGCAGCTGATTACCAGCGCCCGCTCCCCCTGGGCCAGGGACCGGTGCAGTCCGCCGGCATACCATGCCGCCAGGTCCTCCGGTGAGGCGAGGAAATTGAGCGGCATGGGCAGATTGTCCCGCTGTTCAAAGCGCACTTTTTCCGTCATGTTTCTCCCTCCGTTATGTTCCGCCGGGTCCGGTTCATCACATAGAAATAGCTGGGCACCAGGATCAGGTCCGCCCCCAGCCAGGCCAGCACCTCCGCGCACATGACCCCGGTTTCCCCCATCACCGCCGGCAGCAGCAGCGCCCCGCCGGTGCGCATGATGAATTCCGAGATCCCGGACGCCATGGGCAGCAGCGTGTTGCCCATGCCCTGGATGCAGCTGCGGGTCACATGGAGGATATACAGGACCGGCAGGCATACCAGCATCAGCCGCAGATACCGCACCGCCACCGCCATGGCCCGCTCGCTCTCCTCCGCGCCGCCGGAGATGAAGCAGGACAGCACCCACCGGCCTCCTGCCAGCATCGCCGCCGCGATCACCGCCGATGTGGCCAGGGCAATCACCAGCCCCGCCCGCATCCCCTGGGAGATGCGTTCCGTCTTTCCGGCGCCCAGGTTCTGGCCTGTGTAGGTGGTCATGGCGTAGCCGTAAGAGGTGGCCGCGACTTCCAGCACGCCGTAGAGCTTGTTGGTGGCGGTGAATCCGGCGATGAAGGCCACGCCGAAGCCGTTGACGATGGTCTGGATGATCATGCCGCCTACGGCGATAATGGTGTTTTGCAGCGCCATGGGCAGGCCCAGGGTCATCAGCCGCCCGCAGAGAGGCCCGCGCAGGACCCAATCCTCCCGGGACAGATGCAGCGCCTCGATCCGGCACAGCCGCCAGATGCAGCAAGCCGCCGCCAGGCACTGGGCGATAATGGTGGCCGCCGCCGCGCCCCGGACGCCCCACCGGAATCCCAAGACGAACCATAGGTCCAGAAAAATATTGGTCACCGATGCCGCCACCATGGCGATAAGGGGCGTGCGCCCGTCCCCCAGCGCCCGGAGGGCCGCGGCGGCAAAGTTGTACGCCGTCACGACCGGCAGGCCCGCAAACAGCAGCCGCAGGTAAGCCATGGCGATGTGCCGGATCTCCGCCGGCGTCCGCAGAAGGATCACCACCGGCTCGGCAAGGGCCTCGCTGCCGGTTGTGATGACTGCGGCGCAGAGGACCGACAGCGCAATGGCGTTGGTCATGGTCTGACGCAGTTTGACATAGTCTCCCGCGCCGAAGCGCTGCGCCAGCAGGATGGAAAATCCCTGGGTAAAGCCCTGGATGGCCCCCAGGGTCAGCCAGTTGAGCCAGTCCACCGCCCCCAGCGCCGCAAGAGCATCCACCCCCAGCGCCTTCCCCACCACGGCGGTGTCCACCACGGTGTACATCTGCTGGAAGATATTCCCCGCCATCAGCGGCAGGGAAAACAGGAGCAGCAGCCGACCGGGGCTGCCCTCTGTCTGTACCATCATGCCCGGTTGTTTTTTCATGTTCTCCTCCGCGTGAAGATTGCTCACCCTTTTTCTTGAAAGAAAAAGGATCAAAAAGAACTTTTATCTCGAGACTAAAATCACTGCTGTTCCTGGATCTCCGCCCGGTAACGGTACTGCATGGATCTTTCCATACCTCTCTTCATAAATCTCCGATTTTCTCAGCCGGCGGCATCATTGTTCCAGGGGTTCCCATTGGGAGAAACGGTCTTCTGCTCCTCCAGCCACTCCCGCAGGAAGGTGCGGATAGAGCCCTCTTCCACCCGGGCGCCGCAGGCCTGCCCGGTTTCCTCGGTGTAGGTCTGCATCAGGAAGGCCACCTGATAGATCTTGTCATCCTCCGGCTCCCCGCCGCCCCGGACCTCCAGGATATACGGGAAGGGCTGGCCGTCCCCGGCATCATAGCCCGTCCGGGCCAGTTCCTTGGCCTGCGCTCCGGTCATGCTCAAAATCGCGTACTCCCCGTCCGTGCTGGGGCAGATGGAGTTGGCGGTATCCACGTTGATCCTGCCCCTGTAGAGCTTGCCGGTGATCCCGCTCCGCAGGCTGACGCCGCTTTCATGATAAGTCCCAATGGGGACCATGGCCGCGTCCGCGCCCACTGTGCTGCCCAGGACTTTGGCAATCAGGGCCGCCGTCTCCTCCAGAGTAAAGTCCGCCATGCTTTCGCAAAAATAGAGCTGGTCAGACTGATCCAGAAAGTTCCTCTGCAGTTCATCCATTCGGGCAATACACCCGGGACCGTCCATGCCGTTCTCTCCTCTGAACCAGTCCTTGTACGCCTGCCCCATTTCGGGAACAACGTCCTCCCAACGGGCGTAGGTCATAGGGAAGGCGCGGCCGGACCACAGGGCCTGCTGGGCGTCATAGATCAGAGATTCCCCGGCGGCAGAGCCGGCGCTGCGCACACCCATCACACAGGGCGTCTGTTCGGTGATGAAGGCCGCCTGCCCCTCCGGGGAATAGAGCAGGGACAGCAGACGAATGGCATTTTCCAGCTTTTGCTCGTTTCCCGGCTCCAAAAGGCGTTTGCTGATGCCGATATAACTGTCGGGGCTGTACATGTAGATATTCTTGCTGCCGTCCTCGCCGATGTAGGGCATCATGCCCAATTCATCATCGGTTTCCGGGATCACTGTGTAGCTGGGTGTAAACGTCCCGGTGAAAAACATCGCCTTCCGCCCGCCCAGATAGTCCTGGATCAGCTCCTCGCTGTGCCGGTCCTCCGGATCGGTATAGAACATGCCGGCATCGATGTATTGCTGCACATAGCGCATGGTGGATTCCCACGTCCCCGCCGCCGTGGCATTGCCTGCCAGGAACTCCCGCTCCCAGCTCACCCCGCCGGGCGTAGTGAGCCAGCTGGTCTTGGCCAGGTTGAACACGGCGGAAAAAGCGGCCCCCGGGAGCTGTGCGCCGATCACGCCCGGGATCATGCCCTCGGCCTCGATCTCCCGGCAGAGGGTCTCCAGCTCGCCGAAATGATTGGGCAGCGTCCAGTTCTTCTCCTCCAGCAGCGTCTTGTTATATAGGATCCCATACATGGCGTAGTTTACAGGCAGAAGATAGATTCCCCCGTCAATAGAAACCTGGTCCAGGACGGCGGTGGGGAAGCCGTTGATAAAGTCATAACCGGACAAGTCGGCCAGCCGCTCCGCGGCAAGGTCCTCGTCCAGGATCTGAGAGGTGATGAAGATATCCGAGATGTCATCGGCCCTCATCTGCGCCCAGCCGTAGCCGGTGCGGCTGGCTCCGGCGTAGGAGATAAACGACAGCTCAATATCCGGGTGGGTATCGCGCAGCAGGGACAAAAAATTATCGTAGCCGCGCCAGGTAGTCCAGGACAGCGCATTGTCTTTCGCGTCAGGCGAAGAGGTTGGCGCGGAAGAGCATCCGGACAGCAGCAGAGAGACAGCCAGGAATAATCCCAGCAGGGAAGGCAGATGCTTCATGGACATGGGGCAGGGTTCCTTTCACTCCTAGTTTATTGGCCCACGCCGGCAAAATGACCTCATCCGGCAGGGCAAAAAATCATGATTATCATTTTACACACAGCAATGGAAAAGTCAAGAGGAACCCAGGGATGTCCCACGGTGTTCCATTTTAGGAAAAAATACCATATTCGTAGGGCCCGATGTCCTCATCGGGCCATTTTAAGGGCGGACCGGCAGTTCCGGCAAGACAGGCCGATGGAGAAACCGGCCCTGCAGCACCGTTCTCACAATGGCGGCAGACGCAGACGGAGGGGGCCCGCATGATACATGCGGGCCCCCTCCGTCTGGGGATCGGGATCATCCCCGGACGCTCATGACATTCAAGACCAGAGTCAGAATGATGAACACAGCGCCGATCCACTTGGTAGCCTTGGCCAGCTTGGCATCGAAGGTCTTGGCCTTGCCCTTGGACATAAAGGTGTCGGCCACGCCGCCGATCGTGCCACTGAGGCCCGCGCTCTTGCCGGATTGGAACAGCACCGCCAGAATAACCGCCAGGCCGCACAGCAGCTGCAGGATCGTAACAAACAGGGTCATGGGAACATACCTCCAAGAATTTGATGGAAAACGCCAATGCGCATGATTCCATTCCATAGGACTTATATCATAGCATACCTTGTCCGGAATTGCAAGGGGAAAGGGGAAAACGGAAGAAAATTTTTCAGAAAAAGGAGGACCGCAGAACAAGTCAAAGGATGCCCTTGCCCGGAAAGGTTCCGGCGAGGGCATCCTGAATCATTGGGGATGTATAGTAGATGGAAAGATCAATAGTTGATACGGTATAAATCAATCGGGAACAACCGGCTCCCATTCGGTCTTCCAATATCCGTATGTTAAGGACCACAAGCGTTTCTCAAGCCTGCCATTATTCACACGAAGCCGCCATTCGGTCTGCTCATAACGAGCAACCGGTTGGTCATCTTCTGCGTATGTTGCTGTATAAGCGGTTGCACAATATGCATATGCCGGGACAGCATTGGTCGCAAACACAGAAACAACACATATAAATGCAGCAACTGTTGAAATAACTCGGCGCTTTATCATGGAATACACTCCTCCAATATAATATAGTCCTTATATGGCTCTGAAAAAACTTCATCAGGGGATAACTCTATTCCCTGCCATCCGTCTGAAAACAGATAATAGTGGCCATCTATTTTAATAATGCAAACGGAACTGAGAGCTTCAACTATTTCATCAGATTCTATTCGTTGTCCAGATGCCAACTGTATCTGATTTTCATATTCATCAATCGGTACTGCAATTACCGGTTGCGCAATCACCAAATAAGAAGCAAGAAATACCACGACCAATAGGACCTTAACAAGAAACCCAATCCTGTTGGGTTTCTTGTCGAGGTTATCCATAATAACCTCGAACCTCTGCTGAGCAATGCAGGAGGAGTTCAGGGCGGCGGATTCGTTCAGAGTCAGCGCCGAGCGCCTGGGCCCGGCGGCCACCCGCCTCATGATCTTCAGGAGCATGTGCAGATATTCCACCCGCTCCTCCGTACCCATGTGCTCCGTCACCTTCGCGTCACAGCGGAACTCAAGCAGGGCATCGATCTCTTCCCGGAATTTATAAACAATAGGATTCCACCAGAGAACGGCTGACAGCAATCCCCAGAACAGTTTGATCTGGGAGTCGAAGGACCGGATGTGCTGCCGTTCATGCAGCAATACCAACTCCAGCTCCCTGTCGGACAGCTCCTGATCGGAAAGGTATATCCTGTGCCGGAACAGGCCGGACACATAGGGCACCTCCACATCGGGCGACACCAGAACAGGACAGTTCACGGACAGACGCTCCGCTATTTCATCCACCCGCGGATCCTCAACGGCCCTGTAGCCCCGGCAGGATACATACGCCGCGATCAAGGCGTAAACATCGCGGGCCAGGACCGCCGCCGTACCGAGACCCCAGACGGCCATCAAAAGGGGCAGCGCCCACCGGTGATCCCGCAGGAGATCGCGTATGGACGGAATGACCTTCCGGGACTCAAGCACATAGGTAAATTGAAAATCCAGCGGCAGGATGAAACGGAGCATTGCAAGCGCGGCTGCCAGCAGCAATACGGATACACCGTACTTCTTCAGAAAGCCCGTACGCTTTCGCAGCAGATAGACGGCGATGAGCGCGATACTGAAAATGGTCACAGCGCTGAAAAGGGAATACCAGCTGACGCTAATCATTATTCCCCGGCAGTTTCCGTTTCCACATCCTCCAGCAGTTCCTGTTTTCTTTGCAGAAGGACCTGCTCCATTTCAGAGACCATATCCACAGTCAGCGCCTTGCTTTTCATCAGTGCGGAAAAGTACATAGGCAGGGCCTTGGCGTTTTTTTCGGAGAAGATGGAATTGGCGTAATAGTCCTCCCCGGAGATCTTCGCGGCGTAAAGCCGTCCATAGGTCTTGGTCCTCTTGACAAATCCCGCTTCCTTGATCGCCCCCTTTTGCAGTAAGCCGTTGAGCAGAATGTGGATGGTGCGCGGGCTCCAGCTGCGGTCCGTGGACAGCTCGATGATCTCGTTGCGCGGCAGAGGCCGCCCAGCCAGCCAAAGAGTTTCCATGACTTCCAGCTCGCTTCTAGTCAATCTCATGGCATTCCTCCTTCAATCAATAATATGATAATCAAATAATATATGATTTGCGGGAATTGTCAAGAGTTTCCGCGAAAATTTTTGCCCATTTTACGGAGAAAATACAAAAAACTTTTTTCAGGGCATTGGCGGAGAGGAAAACAGAGGATTACGCCGCGTTATAAAAGCGGGCCGCAATACCATACGGCATCGCGGCCCGCCTCTGTGCGGCAGCGCCGCGTATCAGTGATGGATGCCCCGGTTCTGGTCGCCGGAGGGATTCGCGCCGAACTCGTAGTCGTTGCCGGGGAGGACGGCGTTGAGGACGATCCCCGCGATGGCCGCGATGGCCAGGGAAGTCAGGGTGATGGAGGTGCCGCCTACATTGAAGGTCAGACCGCCGGAGAAGCCCAGTCCGCAGACCAGGATCACCGCCGCGATGATCAGATTCCGGGAGTTGGTGAAGTCCACCTGATTCTCCACGATGTTGCGCACGCCGATGGCGGAGATCATGCCGTAGAGCATGAAGCTGATGCCGCCCACGATGGCGGTGGGCATGGTGCCGATGACCTCGCTCATCTTGGGGATGAAGCCCAGGACCACGGCGTAGACAGCGGCCAGGCGGATCACCTTGGGGTCAAAGACCCGGGAGAGGACCAGCACGCCGGTGTTCTCGCCGTAGGTGGTGTTGGCGGGGCCTCCGAACATGGCGGACAGGGTGGTGGCCAGGCCATCGCCGACAAGGGTGCGGTGGAGGCCTGGGTCCTCCATGAAGTTTTCGCCCACGGTGGCGGAGATGGCGGACATGTCGCCGATGTGCTCCATCATGGCGGCAATAGCGATGGGGGCCATGACCAGGATGGCGGAGATGTCAAACCTGGCGATCTGGAAGGGGGGCAGGCCCAGCCAGCCGGCATTGGCGATAGCGGAGAAGTTCAGGATGGGGGAGCCGTCTACGTTGGTCATGCCGCAGGCGTTCATGATCACGGCGGCAAGATAGGCGATGACCACGCCCAGCAGGATGGGGATGATCTTCAGCATCCCCTTGCCCCAGATATTGAAGATGATGATCACCGCCAGGGCGATGAGGGCCAGGGGCCAGCACTGGGAGGCGTTGCTCACCGCCGAGGGGGCCAGGTTCAGGCCGATGCAGACGATAATGGGCCCGGTGACCACCGGGGGCAGGAACCGCATCACCTTTTTCACGCCCACCAGCTTCACCAGCAGGGCCAGGATCAGGTACAAAAGCCCCGCCGCCACAATGCCGCCGCAGGCGTAGGCCAGCTTATCCGCCGGGTCCATGCCGGCGTAGATGCCCTGGTCCATCTTGCTCATGGTCTCAAAGCCGCCCAGGAAAGCGAAGGAGGAGCCCAGGAAGGCGGGGACCTTCAGCTTGGAGCAGACGTGGAAGAACAGCGTGCCCACGCCGGCGAAGAACAGGGTGGTCTGGATGCTCAGGGGCAGGCCGTAGGCGCTGCTGACGATGATGGGGACCAGGATGGTTGCGCCGAACATGGCGAACATGTGCTGAACGCCCAGGAGCAGCATCTTGGGCACGCCCAGCGTCCGCGCATCGCGGATAGCTTCGGTGTTGTCTTTCATAGTAGTTTCTCCCTTCTCAATTTGCGCAAAAAAAGAGACGATCAAAACATTGACCGTCAACAGCAAAGAAAGGAATGAAGAAAAGATACCTCGGCGAGGCATTTGGGCATATCAGAAAGCCTGTCCATTCTCATTGCCCGGGTCGTTTAAACAAAACCCCGCCCCCCGAACAATGGCATGGGGGCGTTAGCCGGGGTGGGGTTGAAAAAAAAAAGGGGGGGGGGGGG
>CAMWTG010000018.1 GCA_947177115.1 uncultured Clostridia bacterium | reverse complement strand
CAAGGTGCGCTGCGACAGCCTTTTGGACAGCCCGGCTGCGCTGATCCGGTACCTGATCGGGCATCGACTTGCTTTAGCACGTGGAAGCTCGGAGGTTTGTCTTCCCTCACAGTTGGATGGAAAATGGGGGAAGTTGCTGGGCGGAGGGCAACCAGAGGGAGTTTTTCTCGGGTGCGTGAGGGCCGATGGGGACATCGGCCCCTGCGGGGGAGGTGTACCGGAGGCGGTCGTGAGCGGCGCGCCGGGGTCGTCGCGCCCTACGCAATGCCGGTGGCTCGCAGGCGGCGGGTAGAGGCGGGCGAGCGATGCTCGCCCCTACACCAGATTGTGGGTAGACGGGGAGATCGTTGATCGTCCACCCCGGGAGATCCAGCGCGTATGACGGTAGGGGCCGGGCCGACATCCTGAAACAGACGCAGGGCAGGCGAAACCGCGCCGGAAGTTCAACAGGCCGGACGGACTGCAGGATCGGCGAAAAAAACAAATTCCCCCGTAATAGTAAGGGATTCTTAAACCGTCAGGTTTAAGTGTGCTTTTGCTTCTTTTCGCACAAGCGAAAAGAAGGCCCCCGGCAGGGAAAATGCAGGAGAAGAAAAAAGCAAAGGCGGCCCGCAGGGCCGCGGATAGAAAGGAGCACAATGATGGCCAAGGAAAAAGTAACGGAAATGTTCGGGAGCATGGTGTTCAACGAAAACGTCATGAAGCAGCGTCTGTCTGCCACCTGCTACCGGGCGTGGAAAAAGTGCGTGGAGGAGGGCACCCCCCTCTCCCTGGAGACTGCCCACGAAATGGCGGCGGAAATGAAAAACTGGGCCATGGACCATGGAGCCACCCACTACACCCACTGGTTCCAGCCCATGACCGGTGTCACCGCCGAGAAACACGACAGCTTCATCACCCCCGAGAGCCCCAGCCAGGTGCTCATGGGCTTCTCCGGCAAGGAGCTGGTCCGGGGCGAGCCGGACGCCTCCTCCTTCCCCTCCGGGGGCCTCCGGGCCACCTTCGAGGCCCGGGGCTACACCGCCTGGGATCCCACCTCCTTCGCCTTCATCAAGGACGGGAGCCTCTGCATCCCCACCATTTTCTGCTCCTACAGCGGCCAGGCCCTGGACAAGAAGACCCCCCTGCTGCGCTCCATGGACGAGCTCAGCCGTCAGGCCATCCGGGTGCTGCGGCTTTTCGGCGACACGGATGTGAAGCGGGTCATCAGCCAGGTGGGTCCCGAGCAGGAGTACTTCCTCATCGACAAGGACGTGTTCAACAAGCGGGAGGATCTGGTCCTCACCGGCCGGACCCTCTTCGGGGCCAAGCCCCCCAAGGGCCAGGAGCTGGAGGACCACTACTTCGGCACCATCAAGCCCCGGGTGGCGGCCTACATGCAGGAGCTGGACGAGGAGCTGTGGAAGCTGGGCATCCTGGCCAAGACCAAGCACAACGAGGTGGCCCCCGCCCAGCATGAGCTGGCCCCCATCTACAACGATGCCAACACCGCCTGCGACCACAACCAGCTGACCATGGAGATCATGAAGAAGGTGGCCGGGCGGCACAACATGGTGTGCCTGCTCCATGAAAAGCCCTTTGCGGGGGTCAACGGCTCCGGCAAGCACGACAACTGGTCCCTCTCCACCGACACCGGGCACAACCTCTTCAAGCCCGGCTCCACCCCCAGCCAGAACGCCCGGTTCCTGCTGTTCCTGGCGGCGTTTATCAAGGGCGTGGACGAGTACCAGGATCTGCTGCGCTGCTCCGTGGCCAACCCGGGCAATGACCACCGTCTGGGCGCACAGGAGGCCCCCCCGGCCATCATCTCCGTGTTCCTGGGGGACGAGCTGACCGCCATCGTGGACGCCATCATCCACGGCACCAAGTACGTGGACCAGCGGATGAAGAGCATCTCCATCGGCGTGGACGCCCTGCCTCCCATCCCACAGGACACCACTGACCGCAACCGCACCTCCCCTCTGGCCTTCACCGGCAACAAGTTCGAGTTCCGGATGCTGGGCTCCAGCCAGTCCATCACCGGGCCCAACGTGGCCCTGAACACCATCATGGCCGAGGAGCTCAGCCAGTTCGCCGATGAGCTGGAGAAGGCATCGGACTTCAACACCGCCCTCCACGATGTGGTCCAGCGGGCCTTTACCCAGCACCAGCGGATCATCTTCAACGGCAACGGCTACGAGGACGCCTGGGTGGAGGAGGCCAAGAAGCGGGGGCTGAGCAACCTTGCCTGCACCGCCGACGCCCTCCAGACCTATCTCCAGCCCAAGCACATCGAGCTGTTCGGCAAGCACCATGTGTTCACCGAGGAGGAGCTGGCCGCCCGGAACGAGATCCATCTGGAGAACTACTGCGAAGTGATCGGCATTGAGGCCCGGACCATGACGGACATGGTGAAGCGGGATATTTTCCCCGCCGTCAGCAGGTTCTCCGGCGATATCGCCAAGTCCGTGGCGGCCAAGAAGGCCGTGCTGGCGGATCTGGACTGCGGCGATGAAAAGACGCTGCTGCGGAGGCTCAGCGAGCTGTCCGCCGAGATGATGCGGCAGACCCGGGCCCTGGAAGAGGCGCTGGCCGCCCCCAAGGGCAAGGATGCCTACGAGGCCGCGCGGTACTACCGCTACACCGTATTCGATGCCATGAGCAAGCTGCGGGAGGCGGTGGACGAGCTGGAGACCATCACCGCCAAGGAGGCATGGCCCTATCCCAGCTATACGGAGCTGCTGTTTTCTGTGAAATGAATATCAGGAACGCCCGGCTGCATCATCAGCCGGGCGTTCCCTTTATTGACAGGAGGGGGAAAGCGATCAGAAAGTGTAGATGCTGGAGCTGATCCGGACGGTGTTCTCATCCTCCTGCTCCTCAGCCTTCGGGGCATCTTCGTCTGTGCAGTGGATCTTAGCTACGTCCTGGGCAAGGCTCTCGATAACGGAGCGCTGCGCCGCCGTGCAGTCCACGCATGCGCAGGCAATCATGCTCACCAGCTTCTCCCGCAGAAGTTCAGGTGTAACATCCTCCGCAATGGACACCCTGGCGCAGGCCATCGCGCTCAGACCATCCGCCGCGCCCTCCAGCATGGCGGCATCCAGTTCAACCGCTGGCCTGCCCAGGAGAAGCGTGCCGCCTACCACGTACAGACTGTTATATTCCACATCCAGCTCCAGCACCCGGTCCCGCAGGCTTCTGCAGACCAGAAGGTCGCCGTCAACATGGAGGTAAGAGATCTGATCCAGCAGGGGGGCGCTGTCCGGAGTGACCGTCAGATCGCCGTCAATATACAGCTTCCCGCCGCAGCGCTTGAGGAGCGCCTCGTTCAGCTCTGCGTCATCGCCTGTATAGCTGCAGCCATCGGGCAGGACCACGATATCCGCTCTGTCGTCAAAGAGGGGCACGGCGGCCTCCGCCAGGGATTCGGCCACCAGCAGCTTTTTTGTGATGAAGCGGACGTTCTTCTCCGCCAGTTTGCCAAAGTCGATGTCGGGAGAGAGGGCGATGATCTTGCTGGCGGCGTGGTACAGGGCGTCCTGCTTGGCCCGGAGGTGGAAAAAGCGGTCCAGCACGGTGGAAGCTTTCAGCCGGACGCAGCCATCGGGGTAGGTCCTGGTCGCGCCATTGACCGTGACAGAGGATAGAAGCCCCGTCATGCTCTCGGGACAGGTGAGAGAACCGTTGACCATAATGCCAACGTAATTCTTCAAAACCTCCTCGCTGCCGGGCTCGATTTCCAGAGATCCGTTGACCGTCAGGAACACCTTTTCCTCCGTCATCGTCTGGCCGGGGAAGATACTGGCGGAGCCGTTGACGGAGGAGAAGCGGACGGCCTCATCCAGGCTTCTCGTAGCGCTGGCGCTGAGCTTCACGCCGTACCGGCCCAGCAAAGCTTGGGCCTCCTGGCTGGTGATAATGATGGAGGCATTGATCTCCACCTGCTCATAGGTGCTCAGCAGCTGTTCGGTGATGTTGCGCACATCGCAGACGGTGGCGCTGACCTTCAGATTTTTCTTGTTCTCCATGATAAATTCCTCCATAAAAATATTTGAATTTTAAATTCTTACAGCCTGTTGCGGTAGATGCGGCAGTAGGATTCCAGCAGGGCCCGGCCCTCCTTGTCGGCGGCCATGCCGGTGAGGCCGCTCTCCCGGACCGGGTTCCGATGGGTGCGCTCCACAGGGTTGTACCACAGCGGGGCCTTCTTTGTCCGTTTCATCAGAGATATCCTCCCTTCTTATTCTTCGATCCACTGCCGCAGCCGCCGTTTGGCGGAGGCCAGCCGGGAGCGGACGGTGGCGGAGGGGAGGCCGAACAGGTCCCCCAGCTCCTTTGCGTTATAGCCTTCAAAATACCGCAGGTTGAAAAGGGCGCGCTCGGCGTCCGGCAGGCGGGCGATCAGCTGGGCCACGGCGGCCTGACTGAGGTCCTCCTCGAAGGAGGCCAGGGGGAAGTGCTCCTCCTCCATGGGCGTCTCATGGGACTGCTTCCGGACCTGGTCGATGAACAGGTTACGGGCGGTCTTGTAAAGCCAGGAGCGGCACTGCCCTCTGGACAGGGCCTCCAGGTCCGCCCAGTGGGTGAAGGCCCGCAGATAGGTCTCCTGGACCAGGTCCTCGGCGGAGGACCTGCTTTTTGTCATGGCGGTGCAGTAGGCCAGCATCTCTTTATAAAAGCTGCCGTAGAGCTCTTCTATTTCCATTGCCGCGGGGCTCCTCTCTTGCGTGTTCGACTATATAACGGATGAGAAGGGGGAAGTGTTGACAGGAAATAAAAAAATTTTTCCCCGCGCCCTATAGACGCGGGGAAAAACGTTCAGCTGAAGATCGAGGGTCCCGGAGCGCCATCGTCCGGGGGCAGCTGCGGCTCGTCATATCCATCGTCCGAGGGCAGCCCGGCGGTTCCGCCATCGGAGCCGGGCAGCGCCGCCCCGCCGGAGGCAGGCTTGCCCCGGGTGCCCACCAGAATGATCTCGTTTCTGCTCTTATAGTTGCTGTTGGCCTCTTTTTCGCTGGAGATCAGCGTTCCATCCCCTTTGTAGACGTTCCGGTAGGAAACGACCTGATGGCCGGTATAGGGACTCTGCTTCTGCTGCTGAGCGCCCCAGTCCAGTTCGTCCGTTTCCACATACTCCGTCTCATAGGGGGTGTCCCCAAGGACCTTGTAGGTCATTTTAACATATGTGTCATCCGTCTTGGTGCCTACTACGTCCACCGTGATCCGGTTGTTTTCGTACTTCACGTCCAGACGGATGGGATATCCCGTATTGTTCTTGAACCGGAACTCCGGACCGCCCCAGCTGACGGTGGCGTCCATGCCCCAGGTGATGTAGCTGGGCGCATAGCGGTGGGCGTAGCGCTCCACGATCTCCAGGTTTGCCAGAAGGGTGGCGTAATAAATGGTGCTGGACACCTGGCAGATGCCGCCGCCTACGGTCTCCACGGTTTCGCCGTTGACATAGGCCGGCGCCGCGCCAAAGCCCCGGGCGGTGGTCCGGCGGCCCACCACCTCGTTATAATCGAAAATATCGCCATCGTTGAGGACTACGCCGTTGCAGCATTCTCCCGCCAGCCGGACGTTGTTGCGGCGGACACTGGTGCCCCCCACCTTGGTGGTCACCGTGCCCAGCACGTCCCGGAACAGCACTGCCTCCAGCTCCTCGGCGGTCATGGAGGGATACGTCACCTCGGCGGGGAGGCGGATGGTTTCCCCGGGGGCCGCCGCGTCCAGGGCGAATTGAGCCGCCTGTGGGTCCAGATCCACGCCCACCTGTCCGTCCACGACCTTGCCGGTGGGGATATCGTACCGGGCAGGGCTGGGCTCGGCGTTCAGTTCCCGGGCCACCGCCTCCAGGTCCAGCTCCTGGCCGGGCACGGAGTCGAAGGGCGCGTCCACAGTCCCTGCCCCGCCGTTGAGGCCGGTCAGGGCCTGGATCAGACCCGGCTGGTCCAGGGCGCGGCCCTCGGCGGGCTTGGTGGCGTAGATGCCATCGGCGGTCAGCTCATAGCTGCCATCCACCGGATCCCTGTCAAAGATCCGGGACATCTCCTCCGCCGTGCGCCGCAGCACGGCGTCATCGTAATAGACGTCCAGGTCTATGGGGACGTCCGCTCCCGCCAGGCCGCGGAGCATGGTCCAGGCGTTTTTCAGCCAGCTCAGGCTTCCCTCCTCCCGGCCCACCCGCCAGATCGCATCGGTCAGGCTTCCGCTGTCGATGTACGCGCCCAGCTCCCGCTGGGTGCGCTTGTCCAGCTCCTCGCCGCCGGCGGCGATGGTCACCCGCCCTGACAGCAGCGCGTCCGCCGACACCGTCTGCCGCAGCTGCTGCTGGGAGAGTCCCGACAAATCCCTGTCCCCCAGCATCACGCCGGGGAATACCTTATCATAGCCGCCCGTATACGCACAGAAAACCGCGATACCGGCCGCCAACAATGCAGCGATGGCGATACCTGCGGCGATCCAGCCCGCTTTGGAGCGTTTTTCCTTCATCTGTACCGGTTCCCCTTGGGCGACCCGTTTTCCGGCCATGGCAACCTCCTCCTTCTCCCCCAAATGCGGGGGGAAGTTTTCGCATAAAATCACATTTTCTAGTGTACCACAAAGAAAGGAAAAAAGATTTACAATTGTGTAACAAGAGGACGAAAATTTTTCCGCGCCTTCCTTTTGTTCCGGGCGGGCGGCGCATGGGAGAATCTCTGTTGACAGGTGGCCCCGGCTGCGATAGAATCAAACCGGCAATTGCCCTGTAATAACAATAGAGTCCGAAAGGAGCAAAATGATGAATAGACCGCTGATCGAAGCCTGCGTGGATTCCTATGCGTCCGTCATGGCGGCGGCCAGGGGCGGCGCGGACCGCCTGGAGCTGTGCGCCAATCTGGCCATTGGGGGCACAACGCCCTCGCTTTCCCTGTTCCGCCAGGTCCGGCGGGACTGCGGCGTACCGGTCAATGTCCTGATCCGCCCCCGGTTCGGGGATTTCCTTTACGATGAGGCGGAGCTGGAGGAAATGGGGGAGGAGATCGAAGCCTTCCGGGACCTGGGGGCCAACGGCGTGGTCATCGGCGTGCTGACGCGGGAGGGCGCTCTGGACGAGGAGGCCATGGGACGGCTGGCCAGCCGGGCCAATGGCATGGACGTGACCCTGCACCGCGCTTTTGACATGACCTGTGATCCTTTTGCCGCGCTGGAGGCGGCTGTCCGCTTGGGCTGCCGGACGATCCTGACTTCCGGCCAGGAGCGGGACGCTGCGGCGGGCAGGGACCTGCTGCGGGAGCTGCAAAGCAGGGCGGCGGGACGGATCGATATTATGGCCGGCTGCGGCGTAAAGAAGGACAATATTCAGCTGATCCATGACTGCGCCGGCATCACCTCCTTCCATACCACCGGGCGGAAGGCGCCTGTGGACAGCGGTATGGTTTACCGCAAAAGTACGGTCTCCATGGGGCTGCCGTCTCTGTCGGAGTATGAGCTGTGGCGGACGGACGAGGAGGAATTCCGGCGCTGCGCGCAGATCGTCCACAGTCTGACGCGGTGAGGAGGCGCTATGATTTTTTCAACACGAACGGCGGATGCTGCCGGGGCGAAATTTGCCGCACTGCTGGAGCGGGCGGGGGAGGAGAAGAAGCGGGAGATCCTCAATGGCCTGGCCGGCGTGAAGGGCCGGGCCGCGGACAGCGTGGTCCCGGCGGTGAAATGGCTGTACGCCAACAGCCCCTTGAGCGACTGGGCCAACTACGATTTCCCGCTGTTCCTCTCCTGCGCGGAGCACGGGGTATTTCTGCGGGAGAATTCCCCCTATGCCAAGGAGCTGCCGGAGGACATTTTTCTCAACTATGTGCTGCACATCCGGGTCAATGAGGAGGAGCTGCGCGACTGCCGGAAGGAATTTTACCGCCTTGTGAAGGACCGGGTCCGGGGCCTGCCGGATGAGGAGGCGGTCATCGAGGCCAATTACTGGTGCGCGGAGCATGTGACCTACCGGTCCACGGATGACCGGACTATTTCCGCTATGGGGGCGTACCGCTCCGGCTTTGGCCGGTGCGGCGAGGAGTCCGTCTTTGCCGTCAACGTTTTCCGCGCCCTGGGCATCCCGGCCCGGCAGATCTATACGCCCCGCTGGGCCCATTGCGATGACAACCACGCATGGGTGGAGGTCTGGTGCGGCGGCGGCTGGCACTTCCTGGGCGCCTGCGAGCCAGAGGAGGTTCTGGACCGGGGCTGGTTCACCAGCGCGGCCAGCCGGGCCATGGTGATCCACAGCCGGTGCTTCGGGGAGATCTCCGGCGAAGAGGTGATTGCTCAGGCGGGCGCGGTCACATTTCTGAACCATCTGCCCCGCTATGCGGAGACAAAGCGGCTTACGGCTGCGGTAAGAGATGAGGCGGGCGCGGCTGTGGAAGGGGCGCAGGTAACTTTTGGCATCCTCAATTACTCTGGCATTTTCCCGGCGGCTGTGACGGTCACGGGGGAAGACGGCCTGACCGGTCTGACCTGCGGCCTGGGCAGCGTCCACCTGCGGGCGGCAAAGGGGGACGCCTGGTGTGAGCGGACGGTCAGTGCGGCGGATACGGATCGGGTGGAGCTGGTCCTGTCGGAGAAACCGCCGGTTTTCGATACCTGGGAGGAGTTTATCTCCTACGCGCCCCGGGACCGTGGGCCCAGGGGCAAGGCGCTGACAGACGGCCAGCGCGCCCGCGGCCGGCAGAAGAGCGCCGCCGCCGGCGAAAAGCGGCAGCGGCGGGCCGAGGGTATGTTCGACCCTGTCCGCGCGGGGGAAGCGGTGCGCAGGTACGGCTGCAGTCAGGCGGTCTATGCGCTGCTGGAGAAAAGCTGCGGAAATATGGAGGGCCTGCTGGATTTTCTGGCGGATGAGAGATTTGACGCCGGGGAGAAGGAGCGGCTGCTGCTGACGCTGACGGAAAAAGACTGGCGGGACGTGGACCCGGATGTCCTCCGGGAGGCGCTGGCGGCGGAGCAGGGTGCGGGAGGCGGTCCCGATGTGATCTGTCCGAGGGTTCTGCACGAGCCGCTGTGGAAAAGCCGGCGGTTCATTCTGGAGTATTTCACACAGGAGCAGAAGGCGGCGTTTCGGGCCTGTCCGGTGAAGATCTGGGAATATATACAGGCCAACATTGGCTTTGCGCCTGATGTGGAGTATGCTCAGCTGGTCACCGGCCCGGCGGGGGCGCTGTCTGTGAAAAATGCCAGTCCGTTGTCGAAAAAGATCCTGTTTGTAACGGTCTGCCGCGCCCTGGGCATTGCCGCCCGGTTGAACCCGGTGGACGGGCAGGCGGAGTATGACGCGGGAGACGGGTTCCGGCCTGTGGAGCCGCCTCCGGGCGGCGCGGGCACGCTGGTTCTGGAAAAGGCGCCGGGGGAAAAGTGGCAGTATGAGACAGATTTTTCCGTGAGCCTGCTTGCGGAGGACGGGTACCGGACGCTGCGCCTGACCGGGAAGGACTGGGAGGCGGACCGGCTGGAGATCCCCGCAAGGGCGGGGATCTACCGGATCGTGACCGCCAACCGCCTGCCCAACGGCGATCTGTATGCCGGTAGGTATCATCTCTGTGTGGAAAATGGGGAAAAGAAAAACGTCCGCCTGCAGAAGTACGAGGCGCCGGTGGAGGCTATGCTGGGCAGCTTCGCGCTGGAGGATTTTACCGTCTATGACGAGGCGGGCCATCCGGTGCTGGGCAGCGAGCTGACGAAAGGGAAAGCGGTGCTCATGTGGCTGGAGGAAGGCCGGGAGCCAACGGAGCATATCCTGAACGAGCTTCTGGAGCGGGAGGCGGAGTTCAGAAGCCTTCCGGCGGATATCATCTTTATGGTCCGGGACCGGACGGCGCTGGAAAACGCCAAGCTGCAAAAGGTCCTGGCGGCTTTCGGACAGATCCGGGTGTACTACGACAGTTTCGGGCCAAATGTGGAGACCCTGGCCCGGCGGCTGTACGTGGACCACGAGAAGCTGCCGCTGATCATTGCTGCGGCGGGGCCGCTCAACGCGGTCTACGCCAGCAGCGGCTATAATGTGGGCAGCGGGGATATGATCGTTAAGATCTGCCGTCTGAGCTGACGGAGGAAAAGAGGCAACCGAGGAGGAATAATATGGCATATCAATTTTCGCGGGAAGAATATGAGCAGAGGATGGCCTGGTATACCCGGGCTCGGTTCGGGATGTTCATCCACTGGGGGCTGTACGCCATCCCGGCCAGAGGCGAGTGGGTCCGCAGCGTGGAGCGTATTCCCAACGAGGACTATGATCCCTATCTCCGGGAATTTAACCCGCTGGACTGCGACATGGGGGCCTGGATGGATGCGGCCAAGGCGGCGGGGATGCGGTACGTAGTTATGACTGCCAAGCACCACGACGGCTTCTGCCTCTTTGACAGCGCCTATACGGATTTTAAGTCGACCAACACCCCTTCGGGCCGGGATTTTGTCCGGGAGTATCTGGACGCCGCCAGGGAGCGGGGCCTGCGGGCGGGACTGTACTTTTCCCTCATCGACTGGCGGCACCCGGATTTCCCCCACTACGGCGATGAGAACCACCCCATGCGGGATGACCCTGCCTATGGCAACGAGGGCCGGGATTTTGGCCGCTATCTGGAGTACATGCACAATCAGGTCAGGGAACTATGCACCAACTACGGCAAGCTGGACATTTTGTGGTTCGACTTCTCCTACGGCGAGCTGCGGGGAGAGGCCTGGCGGGCCACGGAATTGGTGGACATGGTGCGCGAGCTCCAGCCGGGAGTCATCATCGACAACCGGCTGGAGGTCAGCGGACAGGGCTTCGGCTCTCTGGCCGCCTGCAAGCCCACGCCCTATCACGGGGATTTTGTCAGCCCCGAGCAGATCATCCCGCCCTATGGCCTGCGGGACGCGGAGGGGAACCCCCTGGTGTGGGAGAGCTGCGTTACCATGAACAACCATTGGGGCTACTGTGCCACGGATCACTGCTATAAACCCGCCTCCATGCTGATCCGGAAACTGGTGGAGTGCGTCAGTAAGGGGGGCAACCTGCTGCTGAACGTAGGGCCGGATGCCAAGGGGCGGTTTCCCCGGGAATCCCTGGCGATCCTGAAGGAGATCGGCGCGTGGATGGAGCACAACGGTGAGAGCATCTACGGCTGCGGCCCCTCCGGACTGGAGAAGCCGGAGTACGGACGGATCACCCGCAAAGGGGATACGCTGTATGTCCACATTTTTGACAACACCATCGGTCCCGTCCCTCTGTCCGGCATTAAGGAGGACAGTATCCTCCGGATCCGCCGTCTGGCGGACGGCAGCGAGGTGCCGCTTTCCAGGACCTGGGTCCACAGCGACTATCCGGAACTGGCCTTTGCGGATCTGGGACTGGATCCGGTATTGCCGGACGGCACAGACACGGTGCTGGAGATACGGCTGAAGGCATGATGTTTTCTATGCGGCGAAACAAGCGCCGCCCCCAAAGACACGGAATCCGTTTGTGCGATGCGCAGCCTGTGCCATTGGGGGGAGATAGTCCGGCTAAAAGTGGATTTTTCTGCCGTAAATGAAAAAAGTTCTTGCAATTTTTTTCCGCCTGTGGTATTCTATCATGGCGATAAAGGGCGGTCCTCTGTCAAGGGCGGGGCCGGATGTTGTCCCGTTCATCCCAAATTGTTAAGAACGCCTATAAATTAGGAGGAAAAATCCCATGGATCTCATTAAGGAACTGACCAAATCTCAGATCAAAGAGATGCCCGGCATTCAGGTTGGCGACACCGTCAAGGTGCATGTGAAGGTCAAGGAAGGCGCCCGCGAGCGCATTCAGGTCTACGAGGGCATCGTCATCGCCAAGAAGCACGGCGGCATTGAGGAGACCATCACCGTCCGCCGCGTGTCCTACGGCATCGGCGTGGAGAAGGTGTTCCCGCTGCACTCCCCCACCATCGACAAGATCGAGGTGGTGCGTCACGGCGTTGTGCGCCGGGCCAAGCTGTACTACCTGCGCGACCGCGTGGGCAAGGCTGCCAAGGTCCGCGAGAAGCTCTGATAACGCAAAAAAGTCCGGCAGGCTTTTGCCTGCCGGACTTTTTTGCGTGCGCAGCCGCTAAATCTGACACGCCATTTTGTACCGGTCTGCGATGGTATGATCTGACATTTCCTCTGTCAGCGTATCAATGACTTTGAAACCGCACTTAGCGTAGCATTTTTGGGCTTTCAAATTGCTCTGATTGGTAAATAAGGCGATGGACAGGATTCCCCTGGATTGCAAATTTTCTTTGATTTTGGTTATTACATATCTTCCGATGTGTTTACCCTGGTATGCAGGGAGTAAAACCGCCATTTTCAAGAAAGCGGTATGATCGTCCGCCAGCAGACCGTTTACAGCAAACCAGCCGGCCGGCTGCCCGCTGCGGAGAACAATATACCCTTCTTCATCGGCATCCTCGCTCCAGGCGGAAACGGCTTCTTCCCAGTCCCGTTTTTCCGTTGGGACTTCATTCAGGGCTTTCATGACGGTAGGTTCGTTCATCAATTGGAACAGGAACTCCGCGTCACCGGCGGAGACGCTCCTGATTTCAATGTGCTCCATATTCCGATCACCTCCACTCCACCCTGGCCGGATTCCTGGGCGCGGTGCGCTGGAAACGGAGGTCCGTATGTCCAACGATCAGGCAGCTGTCCAGCTTTCGCTGCTCCGTGACGCCGAAATACGCCCGCAGCTCCGGGTCACCGTCAATGGCGTGGGCGGCAAAGCCGCAGTACAGCGCCCCCAGCCCCAGGGCGTGGGCCATCAGTTCCATATTGGCAAGGGCCAGCCCGCCGTCCACGGGACGCTCGGAGGTGACCACGATCATCTGATTGCCGCCGTAGAACAGGGTGTCCGGCTGGTCAGGATGGGCCAGATAGTTCTCATACCGGCGCAGGAGCAGCTTGCGCCCCTTTTCCTGCGCCCTGTGGGCAAAGGCCTTCCATATTTTGGGCCGCATGGCCTCGAACTCTTCGTCCAGTACGGTGAAGCCCACAGTCTGGCTGTTGGTGCTGGTGGGGGCGCAGCGGCCCGCGTCCAGCAGAAGCTCCAGCTCCCGGCGGGAAACCTTCTCGCCGGTGAAACGCCGGATGCTGCGGCGGAAACGCATGGCGTTGAGCAGAATCTCCGGGTCCAGATCGAACCTTGCGGGGTCGTAGGGGACAGGCTCTTCCAGTCCCGGCATGGAGGGCGCTCCAGTTGGACACAGGGCCACGCACTGCCCGCAAGCAAAGCACCAGGTCTTGTTGCAGCGATAGGAGCCGTCCTCATTCCGGACAATGGCGTGGACGGCGCAGTTGGAGGCGCACAGGCCGCAGCCGGTGCAGAGGGCGGGATCGATATTTACCATAATACTCTCCTTGCAGTTACTCCAGGGAAATCAGGAATTTCCCTGCGAAATTTTCGGAAGTGATCCGTACCGTACAGTCCGCAAACTCCCCGCAGCCGACTTGCTCCGCCAGAGAGCTGCAAAAATGCCAGCTGTACAGAGCGCTGCCGCCCGGGAGCAGGATCTCCACATTGGCGCTGCCGGAAACGGCCTCCAACTGAATGGAAAGGGCGCTGTACTTCCGGGAAATGCGGAACCGTTTGGAGACGGTACCGCACAGATGCCGGTACTCCCCCCAGAAGCGGGTGGGCGTACCCATGGCGCCGCCGAAGAAGGTACCGCTTTTGACCACCATGAAGCCCAAACGGTGCAGGGCATAGAAAAGCGGGCCCATCACGACCGCCAGCAGAAGCAGCGTTTTCAATGCCTCCATGGAAAAACCTCCTTTTCAGCGCAGTGTTTTGGTCAGAACCTCCATGTCGTTCTTTGCCGTGACGCCCGGGGCTTTCCGGTAGCCCCGCGCCAGATAGAAATCCACGGCGTCATCGGCGGTCAGCAGAGCGCGGTACGCGCCGTGCTCCACAAAATACCGCTCCGCCATATCCAGCAGCAAAGAGCCGTACCCCCGCCGCCGGAGGGCGGGAGCGACCCAGAATTCCCGGATAAAGCCAAAGGGCTCCGTGAAAAACCAGTTGGAGAAGCCGGTCAGCTGAAATTGCAGGAAACCGGACGCGCCGTTCCAGCGATCAGGCAGAAGGTACGCACGGTTGGTCCCCTCATCGTTCATTTCCTGAAAAAGGCTGTCCCAGTCCTGAACGGGTATTTTCAGCTCGGCAAAATATGCCTGAAAAGCAGCGCGGAAACGGGGATCGGTAAAATCGGTAAGCAGGATCGTGTTTACAGACATAAAAACTCCTTCTGCGGCGAAACAAAAAGCGTCCCCGCACTCGGGGACGCTGGATTTTTCCACTTTGCCGTCCGGCAGCCGCCGCGTCAGGAAACGGACGGTGAATGGCAAATATCCCCGAATCGGTCAATTCCGGTTTTCATACCATTCACCTGCCTTTCTGGAAATATTGTAACAGCCCGGCGGGGATTTGTCAACACGCGCCTTTGTCCTTCGCGGCAAAGGCTTTGCGTGTGTCCTTCTATATGCTCCCGCCCTGTTTGGATACCGGACTGGCTCTAAGCAAAGCCGGAGAATTGCCGCCGCTGCACCCACAGCGCAGCGGCAATGCTGACGGCGAAGGGAAAAAAGTAGGTGGCTGTCCGGTAAAGGAGCATGGCGGCGGAGGCCTGGGCGTAGGGCATGAACCGGGCGAACAGCATCAGGAAGGCGAATTCCGTTGGTCCTACCCCCGCCACGTTGGGCAGGGCGCTGGAAATCAGCAGCATCAGCGCTGCCAGGAGCTGGGCCTGCCAGAAGTCCGGCGTTTCCGCCCCCAGGAGCCAGATGGAGAGCCATGCCGCCGTATACAGGCTCAGCAGCTTCATGGCGTTCAGCGCCAGGATCCTGCCGCAGCGGGCCCGGTCCTTCAGCACATGCTGCGACTGCGTATACAGCGCCTCCAGATTGGTCCGCCACGCCTCCTTCCGTTGGGGCCATTTCCCCGTCTCCGGCAGCAGTCCGATAAGCTTTACCGCCAGATGTTCCAGCCGCCCCCAGGTACAAAGCAGCACCAGCGCCGCAACGATCGCCGTGCATACGCCGTACCCCAGCAGCAGGTACCGGGACAGGTCCGGGCACGCCTCCCGCAGCCATGTCCCCTGGAACAGAAGCATGACGGTGGCATAAAGGAGAATAGACGTTTTGTGGAAGATATAGTCCACCGTCAGCAGCCCCACGCCGTGACCGAAGGACAGGCCGTATTTGTGGAGGAGGAGGCTCTGCATGGGCATGGATCCCACGGCGAAGGTGGCTACATTTCCGAAGACACCCAGGAACGTGACTTCCACCGCCTGCCGGAAGGAGAAGCCGGGCAGGCGGACCCGCACCAGCGAGGCGCATACGCCGGACTCCAGCAGCTGGTATCCCGCCGCCAGGGCGGCCAGTGCCAATGCGCCGCACAGAGGGACGCTTTCCAGGCTCTCCCGGATCTCCTGCCAGTGCCCCCGGAACACCAGGAGCGCCGCCGTCAGGACTGCGGCCAGGGCCAGCAGCCCGCCCGCTGTATTTTTCCAACCGTTCTTCATAGCAACTCTAGTTTCCGGCCGGGGGCCCGCTTCTATGCGGCGCGTCCCGCCTTATTTCTTTCCCTCGTTCCACAGTTTGTCCGCCTGGGGGCTCCAGCATTGGGCGTAGTCAACGCATTTGTCGCACAGGTGGTCCACGCTCTCCGGGGATTGCAGGTCGGTGGAACGGGCCCCGGTGCGGTGGACCATCTCCCGGAGCAGATGGGGGTTTTCCAGCATGGGGCAGGGACGCAGATGGTTCTCGTCAAAGGGCTGGCCATCGTGATAGGCCATGAACATGGGGCCCTGCAGGCACTCCAGGAGGGTCTTCTCCCGGATGTTGGAGTCGGAGTAATGGATGAACACGCAGGGGTCCGCGTCCCCATTGGCATTGATGTGGAGGTACCGCCGGCCGCCGGCAATGCATCCGCCCACATACTCGCCATCGTTCTGGAAATCCATGGCAAAGATGGGCTTGGTGGAGCGGATGGCCCGGACCCGGTGGTACATGGCGGTGCGCTGCTCCGGGCTGGGCAGCAGGGCGGGAGCGGCATCGTTGCCCACAGGCATGTAGTGGAAGTACCAGATAAATTTTGCGCCGCAGTCCACCAGGTGGTCCATGAACGCATCGGAGCTGATGGAATCCAGGTTCTGACTGGTGTAGCAGGCGGAGATGCCGAAGGGGAGCTTCTTCTCCTTCAGGATAGCCATGGCCCTGCACACCTTCCGGTACACGCCGTCTCCCCGGCGGCCATCGGTAGCCTCCTCAAACCCCTCCAAACTAATGGCGGGGATGAAGTTTTTCACCCGCAGCATCTCACCGGCAAAAGCCTCATCGATCAGGGTGGCGTTGGTGAAGGCCAGGAACTGGCAGTCTGCGTGCTTCTCGCACAGGGCGATCAGGTCCGCCTTCCGCACCAGGGGCTCGCCGCCGGTGTAGATGTACATGTAAACGCCCAGTTCCTTGCCCTGGCGGATGATAGAGTCGATTTCATCGAAAGTCAGGTTCAGCTTGTTGCCGTACTCCGCCGCCCAGCAGCCGGTGCAGTGGAGGTTGCAGGCGCTGGTGGGGTCCAGCAGGATGGCCCAGGGGATGTTGCAGCCATACCTGGCCCGCATCTCCTCCTGTTTGGGCCAGCCGATGATGTTGGCGTTGAGGAAGAAATTTTCGAAGGTGGCCTTCAGCACATCGTTGTCTACGCTTTGGAAAATATTCATGATCAGCTTGTACATATTGTTATCCGGATGCTCCAGGACGTACCGGAACGCCGCCCGCTGGGGCTCAAAGCTGTCGGGGCCCTCGCCGGCCAGCTTGTCCACCCAGTCCAGCAGTTTCAGCATGTTCTTCTCCGGGTCCCGCTCGATATAGCCGAAGGCGGTTTTCAGCGCGCTCTTTTTAAACCTTTCCTGTATACCCATGATGTTGCAGTCTCCTTTTCTATATAGCGTCATGTTTGTTGGGACGGCTTCAGCATAGGATATTGTCCGCTGTTTCACAATAGGCAAAGCGCTCCGTATGTTGAAAATTCCAACATGCGGAGCGTTTTGCACAAAATTTGGACGAAAAAGGGCTCTGTTCAACCCATTGCTGTGCAAGATCATCTTGCACAGAGGAATGTTTTCTGCTATAATGCAAGCGATGTCAGTTTTCCCCCGTATTGCCGACCAAAAGGAGGATGATTATGTCGAAACGCTGTCCCGACTGCGGGTTTGTCAACGAGGATTCCCGCATTTACTGCGGCTCCTGCGGCGAGCTGCTGGACGCCGAGCTGCGGCTGCTGAAAGATCTGGATGCCCAGACCTCGGCGCCCAAGAAGCCCACGTACAAAGAACCCCCGCCCAGAAGAGAGCCGATC
>CAMWTG010000017.1 GCA_947177115.1 uncultured Clostridia bacterium | reverse complement strand
GTCTTCGGACATTTTGTAAACTATCTTACCAGGCTATACACATTGCTCGCCCGTTTCTAACGGGAATATCCCTGTATCGTGCGGGCGAGCAATATTCGCCCCTACACGGATCCTGCCATTTTGGGTAAAGATACCATACTTGTAGGGCCCGATGTCCTCATCGGGCCGTTTTAAGGGCAGATGGGCAGCTCCAGCAAGACAGGCCGATGAGGACATCGGCCCCTACAACACCGTTCTCTGCATAAATTGATTTCCGTGGGACATATTCCGTAAGTCCTTGCCAAACGGCGGAAAATGTGATAAGCTAAAAACAGTTCCCGGCTGTTTCGCCGGATCGGATACATACTTATTATCTGAAAAGGAGAGGATCTCTATGGGTTTGTTTGGGAGACCTGCGCGGCTGGAGGAGGAGGAAACCCTTATTCAGGAGCCGTATGAAGACATCCCCAGCCTGCCGGAGACGCCCAGCAGCACGGTGATCGCCGCCGGCGCTACCGTTACCGGCACTCTGCGGGGCGAGGGCATCATCCAGGTAGAGGGCACCGTGGAGGGCGAGATCGATCTGCAGGGCGCGGTGATCGTGGCTTCAACGGGCATGGTGAAGGGGCCTGTTGCAGCCGATGTGATCCGTATGGCGGGCCGCATCGAGGGCCCTGTCACTGCAAAGGAGCGCCTGCTGCTGCAGAAGACCGGCAGCATTGAAGGCGACATCTCCACCCCTGTGTTGGAAGTGGAAGAGGGCGGACGGCTCAATGGCCACAGCACCATGCCGCCCAGGTAATTGTGCGGATATCGAAAAGCGGACCGGGAACGCTGTCCCGGTCCGCTTTTCGCAGGTGTTTTTACTGGATGCCGGTTACGGTATAGCCCGCATCGGCAACGGCCTTGGTAAGGACCTCATCGGACACATCGCCGGTAATGCTGGCGGTCCCGGCGGCAAGGTCCACCGTGGCGGTAACGCCGGGCAGGTCATTGAGGGCTTTTTCCACCCGTCCGGAGCAGTGGGCGCACATCATGCCCTCGATCTTGATAGTCTTTGCCATTGTTGTGTTTCCTCCTTGTATTTGGTTGATTTCTGATATTGGGTTTGCAATGGGACAGCCTGCCGTGCAGGCGGACCCGGTTTCACTGGGAAGAGCGGCGGCGTCCGAATGGAACCTGCTCTTGAAGAACCGCAGCCGCAAGGCGTTGGACACCACCGTCACGCTGCTTAGGCTCATAGCGGCGGCGGCGAACATGGGATTGAGCTGCCATTGCAGCAGCGGGAAGAACACGCCCGCCGCCAGGGGGATGCCCAGGGAGTTGTAGAAGAACGCCCAGAACAGGTTCTGCTTGATATTGCGGATGGTGGCGCGGCTCAGCTCCACGGCGGCGGCAGCGTCCATCAGGTCGGATTTCATCAATACGATGTCCGCGCTCTCGATAGCCACATCGGTTCCCGCGCCGATGGCCAGCCCCACGTCCGCTCGGGCCAGGGCCGGAGCGTCGTTGATGCCATCGCCCACCATGGCGACCTTTTTGCCCTGGTTTTGCAGCTCGGAGATCTTCCGCTCCTTGTCCTGGGGCAGGACTTCCGCCATGACCTCCGTCACGCCCAACTCCCGTCCGATGGCGTCCGCCGTCCGGCGGTTGTCACCGGTGAGCATGATAACGTCGATGCCCAGGCTGCGGAACGCGGCGACCGCGTCCTTGCTGGTAGGCTTGGGGGTGTCGGCTACGGCGATCACGCCCAGCATAGTGGTGTCCTTGGCGAAATAGAGGGGCGTTTTGCCCTGATTTGCCAGTGCTTCCGCCTTGGGGAGCCAGGAAACTAAATCGATCCCCGCCTCCTCCATCATGGCCCGGTTCCCGGCCAGGCAGGCATGCCCGCCCAGCGAAGCCCTGACGCCCCGCCCATGGACGGCCTCGAAACCCTCTACCGACTGGTGGGGCAATTGGCGGTACGCCGCCTCCTCCACGATAGCCGCGCCCAAGGGATGCTCCGACGGGGACTCAAGACATGCGGCCAGACCCAGCAGGGCGTTTTCCGTCAATCCCTCTGCGGGAAGGATGTCCGTTACCTTGGGTTTTCCCTGGGTAAGGGTCCCGGTTTTATCCAGGACCACGGTATCGATAGTGTGCAGCGTCTCCAGCGCCTCGGCGGACTTCACCAGGATGCCGTTTTCAGCGCCCTTCCCGGTGCCCACCATAATGGCGACCGGCGTTGCCAGCCCCAGCGCGCAGGGGCAGGAGATCACCAGCACCGCCACCCCGGCGGTCAGTGCGCTGGTTACGGAGTGAGTGACCGCCAGCCACACAACGGCAGTCACGGCGGCGATGACCATGACCACGGGGACGAACACCCCCGCCACCTTGTCTGCCAGCTTGGCGATCGGCGCTTTGGAGCCGGACGCCTCCTCCACCAGCCGGATCATCTGGGCAAGGGTCGTGTCCTCTCCCACCCGCAGGGCCTCGAAGGTAAAGGAGCCGGACTTATTGATGGACGCGGCGGCGACCTTGTCTCCCACGCCCTTGTCCACAGGCAGGCTCTCGCCGGTAAGGGCGCTCTCGTCCACGGCGGACGCGCCGTCTACGATCACGCCGTCCACCGGCACGGACTGTCCGGGCCGGACTACGATCTGATCGCCAACCCGGACGTCCTCCACAGGGACCTCCACCTCAACGCCGTCCCGCAGGACGCTGGCAGTTTTAGGAGCCAGATCCATAAGCCGGGTGATGGCCTCGCTGGTTTTTCCTTTGGAGCGGGTTTCCAGGAATTTGCCCAGGGTGATGAGGGTGAGGATCATGCCCGCGGATTCAAAGTACAGGTCCATGTGGTACTTCCCCACCAGCGCCATGTCCATATGTCCCAGACCGAAACCGATCTGATAGATGGCAAACACGCCGTAGATCACGGCGGCGATGGAGCCCACGGCGATCAGCGAGTCCATGTTGGGCGCGCCGTGGAACAGGGTCTTGAAGCCCACTTTGTAGTATTTGTCGTTAAGGTACATAATGGGCAGCGTCAGCAGCAGCTGGGTAAAGGCGAAAGCCAGGGCGTTCTCCATCCCCACCAGGAACCCCGGCAGCGGCGCGCCCATCATGTGGCCCATGGAAATGTAGAAAAGCGGGACCAGAAAGACAAAAGACCACACCATCCGGCGCTTCATCTGCTTCAGCTCCCCGGCCATGGCGTCCTCCCTTTTGGGGGCGGCGGTTTTTTTATCTCCCGCTTTCTGCGGCAGGGACGCGCCGTAGCCGGAGGCCGTAACGGCGGCAATGATGCCGTCCGCCGAGACGGCGGTCTCGTCGTAGTTCACCTGCATACTGTTGGACAGCAGGTTCACGCTGACGGCGGATACGCCCTCCAGCTTGCCCACGGCTTTCTCCACATGGGCGGAGCAGGCCGAGCAGGTCATGCCCGTTACGTTGAAGGTCTGCTTCATGATCCGTACCTCCTCGCTTATTTCATCAGCCGCTGCAGCACAGCGACCAGTTCATCGATCACCGCATCGTCCCCCTGCCGGATGCCCTCGGCCACACAGGTGCGCAGATGTTCGCTGAGCAGCTCCTTGCTGAAGCTGTTGAGGGCGGCATTGACGGCGGAGACCTGGACAAGAATATCCGGGCAGTAAACGTCCTTTTGCAGCATCTCCCGCAGGCCCCGCACTTGCCCTTCAATGCGGCAGAGGCGGTTGGAGAGCCGTTTCATCTCCTCCTCGCTGCGGACGCGCTTTTTTCCGCAGTGGCAGCAATCATCCATTCCAGATACCTCCCGGGGGTATTTTGTTGTGGTCAGTATATACCCTCCCGGGGTATTTGTCAAGGCTTTTTTGCCGCTTGTCTTTTTACAGAACGAAAGACAGACGGAAACAGGTCTCAAATCTGTGGTAGAATGACCTCGGGTACAGACAGGAGTTGACATTATGAGATATCAAAATGCAGATCATATACTGCCCAAGGAGCTGGTCCGGGCAATACAGCAATATGTGCAGGGAGAATACCTGTATATCCCGGCCAAGGGCAGATCCGCCATATCCGTCACCGGCTATAGGATGGAATTGGAAAAACGGGATGCACGCATTTACTCCAAGCATCTGGCGGGAATGCGCAGCCGGCGGCTGGCTGAAAAGTACAGCCTGTCTGAATCAAGCATACGGAGGATCGTACTTAAGCAAAGGAGGGCTTATATGGCTATGGCCGGTAAAATTTCACAAATTCTCTTCCATTGGGGTTTACAGGATGCGGACGTACGGCAAATATACGACACTGTTTGGCAAGTGGGCGGGGATCGTGTACTGAAGGTCTATCAGGATTCGGACATGCTGGAGCGGAATCTGAAAATTGTGGAAGTACTGGGCGGGATGCAGATCCCGGTCGGAAAAATCGTGCCCGCAGACGATGGCCGGCAATATGCGGCGGAAGACGGCGCATTCTATTTTCTGTCTGAGAAGCTGCCCGGCGGCAGTCTGAAGGAGTTTCAAGATATCGGGGGTATCGCGGACATGATGGGGGAGATCATCGCCCGTCTCCATATCGCTTTCCAAAAGTGCGAAAGTCATATTGCCTTCTGGCACAACAGCCTCTTGGACGAGATGAACGGCTGGGTCAGACAGAGGATGGAAGGTAGTGGCTGGCAATACGTGTCCAGGGAGGAGTTTGATGCCGCTGTATCCGGACTGGCGGCGGTATACGGCGAACTCCCGGTACAGCCGATCCACAGGGACGTCCACTTCGGTAATTTCCTTTTTGCGGACGGAAAATTTTCCGGCTATATTGATTTTGACCTGAGCCAGAAGAATATACGCATTTTTGATCTGTGCTACTTCCTGCTCGGATTGTTGTCGGAAGAGGAGAAATTGGGGATCACGGAGGAGCAGTGGTTTTCTTTTGCGGGGGATGTCTTTGCCGGGTATGCCTCCAGGCTGGAACTGTCCCCGGCGGAGAGAGCCGCTGCACCCTGTGTGATGGAATGCATCGAGCTGCTCTGTGCCGCTTACTTTGACAGCGTACAAGATATTCGCTGCGCGGAGGACGCCTGCAAATTATTCAAATTTGTCCGGGACCGGGAGCGTAGGATATTGGACGCCGTCCGATAGCGGAAGCCTCTTGCGGCCGGATGTCCTGCATGGTATAATGACCGCACAACCATCGAATACCGCCGGAGGAAATGGAGGCACATCATGGGTATATTTTTCTATGGCTGCATCACGCTGGACGGCTATCTGGCAGACAAGCGCCACGGCCTGGACTGGCTGCATCAGTGCGGCACGACAGAGGACACGGGCTACGAGGAATTTTATAGCCGCATGGACATCACCGTCATGGGCAGAAGGACCTTCCGGGAAATCGAGCGTCTGGAACATCCCGGGGAGGTCTACCCTACCACACAGAACTATGTCTTTACCCATAGGGACCATCCTCCACAGGAAGGATTTCACTTTGTCAGCGGGGATGTCATAGAATTTGTCAAACGGTTTGACAGCACGAAAAACATCTGGATCGTTGGCGGAAACACCATCCTTGCGCCTCTTTTGGAGGAAAATATGGTGGATCATCTGATCGTACAGATCGCGCCTGTGCTGCTGGGCGATGGGATACCTCTCTTTACACAGAAAGAAGCGTTAAGGCGGTTCCGGCTGGACGGTGTACGGCAATACGGCCCGTTTGCGGAGCTGTCCTACAGCAGAGCCTAACGGCTGATAACAGCAAGGGAGCGGGCAAATGCCCGCTCCTTTTATCGCTTCTCTCCGGGCTTGAACACCAGCGCGGCCAGGAAGGAAAACAGCACCGCCGCCGCGATACCGCCCGCCGTGGCGGTGAGCCCTCCGGTCATCACGCCCAGCCAGCCCTTCTCGCCTACGGCCTTCGCCACGCCCTTGGCCAGATTAGAGCCAAAACCCGTCAGAGGCACCGTTGCGCCCGCACCGCCCCAGTCCGCAATGGGACCGTACACACCGATGGCCTCCAAAAACACGCCGATCACCACATACCCCGTCAGAATACGGGCAGGGGTCAGTTGGGTTTTGTCGATGAAAATCTGTCCGATGGCACATAGGATGCCGCCGCACAGGAACGCGTTCAAATACTGCATACATGGTTCCTCCTCCTTAATTGAGTATACATACTTTTTCTTACGTGCAGTGCACGCGAAGCGGGTACTAGCAGACGAAGAAAGAAAAAGTATCAAAAAGAACTTTTGCCGCGAAACTGCGTTTCGCTTATCACTTTTCTATGGTCAGCGCATGGCAGACCGATGGGATGCTCTCTCCCTGGAAGCTGGACGTGGGGGACAGCAGGGCCCCGGTGGGGGCGAAAAGGATCTTATGCAGGTGGTTTTCCTCCATCTGCCGCAGCAGATATCCGCACAGCACCGATGCCGAGCATCCGCAGCCACTGGCTCCTGCGTGCATGTCCTGCTTCTGGATGTCATAGAGCAGCATACCGCAGTCTTTGTAGTTCCCGCTCATATCCACACCGTCCTGTTGGAAGAACTCCGTCACGATCTGATGCCCCAGTACGCCCAGGTCGCCGGTGAGCACCAGGTCATAGTCCGTTGGTTTGGTGCCCGTGGCTTGAAAGTGGGTGGAGAGGGTGTCATACGCCGCCGGGGCCATGGCCGCGCCCATGTTGTTGGCATCGCAGATGCCCTTGTCCACGATCTTGCCGCAGGTGACGGCGGTAATCTTGGGCCCCTCGCCCTCCGCGCCCAGGATCACGCACCCGGACGCCGTAGCGGTCCACTGGGCGGTGGGGGTTCTCTGGTTGCCGTAGGGTACCGGCATACGGTACTGCCGCTCCGCGGTACAGAAGTGGCTGGAGGTCATGGCCCCCGCCTTCCGGGCGAAGCCTCCGGCAATCACCAGAGACGCAAGCGCCATCGACTCTCCCATGGTGGAACAGGCTCCGTACAGGCCATAGAAGGGTATCCCGAAATCCCGCAGGCCGAAGGATGTTCCGATACACTGGTTCAGCAGATCCCCGGCAAAAATATAGTCCAGATCCCCCGGGGACAGCGTTGCTTTCTCCAGTGCCTTGCCCAGCGCCAGCTTCTGCATGGCGCTCTCCGCCTTTTCCCAGGTTTTTTCCCCGAAAAAGCTGTCCTCACATAAATGGTCGAAGTAGCCGGCCAGCGGCCCTTCTCCTTCCTGCTTGCCGCCAACGGCGGCATGGGAGAGAATTACGGGAGGTTGTTCCAGGGCAACGGTCTGCCGCCCCAATCGTTTCTGCATGGTCTCGCCTCCGAAACTGAAATCCCGGGCGCCGCCCGGTCTGTAGTGGTAGTCTGCGCGTTTTTTTCCGGAATATGAATGGCGGAGGAAAATCCGGCTATAAAACGTCTCCGGCTTGCGTCAAACAGGCGCCTGTGCTAAAATCTCAGCATCAAGCCAAAGGCCATGGAGGTATACGGATGATAGAATATAAAGTAAACGACCGGGAACTGAATGCTGCTGCATTTCTCGCGTTTGTCAACCAGATCTGGCCGGGAGACTATGATCCTGGCAAGACCCGGGCCGCACTGTCAAAAACGCTGAATATCACCGCTTATGACGGCAATGTGCTTGCAGGATGTCTGCGGATATTGACCGATGGATACTATTTCGGCACCATTACAGAATTACTTGTCCTCCCTGCCTATCAGAAACAGGGGATCGGCAGCAGCCTGCTCCGGCTGGCTGAGGAAAACACACCCACTACGCTGTATTTTGGCGCACAGCCGGGCGTGGAAGCGTTTTACGAAAAGAATGGATGCCAGAAGGGACTGCAATCCTACACGATCAGGAAGAAGAGATGATTTCCCGTGAGGCAGTTTGCGCAGCGTTTAGGAGAAAATTCTTTTTCACCAAAGCAAAGACCGTCTGCCTGTTGTGTCAGGTAAACGGTCAAAGGTGAAGGTATTTGGTTTTCGCTTCGCTGGGAAGATGCAGACGAGCTGTCTATCGTTTGTTGCTGCCTATCCAATCACATCCAGCACCAATAACAGCGGCAGGAAATTCAATCGCTTGGACATAAACATTAAACTCTCTCCACCCAATTAAAAAACCGGAACCCCAGTATATAGCGGCGAACACTACGAAAGAAATGGGGGGAATTCCCCTCAGTCTGTCAAAAAGCTCTGCGGGCTTTCCTGACGGGTTAATATAGCCGGAAAATTGTAAAATTCATACCCAATATCCTCTGCTGCAAATTTGCAGCAATCATCATAATTCAAGATCCGCCCGCGCGGTCAGACAGTATGTACCGGCAGAGGGACGGATACCCGCCCCTCTGCCTCATTTTGAAGATTGCTATAGTTTCCGGCAGGAGGATCTCTCGATCAGCGTAGGTGTAAGGATCCGATGGGTATACCCGGCCAGTTCGCTCTGGATCTTATCCAGCAGGCTGTCCACCGCCACGGATGCCAGCATTTTCATCGGCTGCTCGATGGTGGTCAGGTTGATCCGGGGGAGGCTGCTGTAGCGGATGTTGTCAAAGCCCAGCAGCGAAACGTCCTCCGGGATCCGGATGCCGCTCTCCTCCGCCGCCTGGATGACGCCCAGCGCATTGGTATCCGTGGCGGCAAATATGGCGCTGAAATGCCGCTCCTGGGCAAACAGCTGCTTTGCCAGCTGATAGCCGTACTTGATGGACGTCAGCGGAAACGTATTGTTGCAGTACTGGGGCGTCAGGCCCAGGTCCTGACAGGCGGCGGCGTAACCATCGGAGCGGAGCTGGTGGGTGGTGCTGCCCCGGCGGCGGCCAAAGTAGAGGATGTCCCGGTGGCCCAGACGGTGGAGGTATTCCACCCCCATGTAAGCGCCCCGGTAGTTATCCACGGAAACATAGCTCTCCGGCACCTCCCGCAGATTCTCTCCCACAAATACCGTGGGGAGGCGGGCGAGGTAGGGGCGTAGCTTCTCGTAGCTCTCCGGGCCGGAGGGGACCAGGATGATGCCGTCCACCTGCCGCCCGATCATCAGCTCGAACAGCTCCTTCTCCTGCTCCAGGTCCCGGGAGGAATTGCACAATATAATGTTGTAGCCTCTGGCCCGGGCCTGACGGTCGATGTGATAAGCCAGGTCCGACATAAAGGGGTTGTTCACCCCCGTCAGGATCAGGCCCAGCAGCTTGGTGCTCTTCATCACCATGGCCCGGGCCACCGTATTGGCGGTGTAGTTCATCTCCTTGCACACCTGGAGGATGCGCTCGCGGGTATCCACGCTGATCTCCGGGCTGCCGGAGAGGGCGCGGGAAACGGTGGAGTAGGATACGCCGGCGGCTTTTGCGACATCTTTGATGGTCACGTTCTTCATACGATGCCCTCCGTTACGAAAATATTCCGCATCTTTTTCCGTAAATTTATTGTAAAGCCTGCCGCATAGAATTGCAAGGGTAAATTGAGATATTATTTTCATTTTCTGTACTTCTGCACAGTTTCTTGCCCTCTGCATTCGTCAAAAAGACGAATCTTGCCAAAAAAGCAAACAAATTGCAGCCGCAAAGTGGGACATTACCGAAAAAACCAACGGAAACGATCAAGAATTTGCCGGGAATATATAGAAACCACTGGTTTTTGGAGAAGATCCCGGCGGTTTGAAGACGGTGAAAAAAGAAACACTGTTGACAAATCGCCGGAAATGCGGTACAATTCAATCATCCAAAAAGAACGGAAACGTTTGAATTTCGGGTAGCGGACTACGCGGAGGTGAAAGAAGCATGATCCGAGGCGTCCTGTTTGATCTGGGCGGCACGCTGCATACCGCCAGATAGACGGAGGGCCGGGACGTGTGGTTCGCCCGGCGGCTGCTGGAGCGGCTGGCGGACTATGGGATAGAGCTGCACACGGAGCCGGAGGAGCTGGCGCGGAAGCTGCATGAAAACAGCGAGGACTACAAGCACCACTCCGAAAAGGAGCTGAGGGAGTTTCCGCCGGCGGAGATCTGGAACGACTGGTACCTGCGGGACTGGAAGATCGGCCGGGAACGGCTGGAGCCCTACGCGGAGGAGCTGAGTTTCCTCTACGACTACGAGCGTGTGAAGGTGATCCGCAGGCCCCGCATCAAGGAAACGCTGGATGCCCTGCGGGCCCAGGGGATGCGGCTGGGGCTCATCAGCAATATCATCTCCCTGTCGGTGGCCCCACACTTCCTGGTGGAATACGGGGTGCGGGACTATATGGACTGCATCGTCCTCTCCAGCGCCACGGGCATCCGGAAGCCGTCTGCGGATATTTTCCGTGTGGCGGAACGGGAGCTGGGCCTGGCTCCCGGGGAGCTGGCCTATGTGGGCGACACGCTGTCCCGGGATGTGCTGGGGACCCGGAACGCCGGATGGCGGCTGATGATCCAGATCCGGAACCCCGGCGCGGCCAAGCGGGATAAGGGCCTGGAACATTCCGGCCTGAAGCCCGACTATCTGATCGATAGGCTGGAGGAAATCCCGGATATCATCCGCAGGGAGAACGCGGACACTATATAAATAAAAAGGACGCACAGGAGGAGACGAGATGATGAATCGCAGCATCGATACCATTTTCTTTGATGTGGGCGCCACACTGCGCTACGTGGTGGAAGACGAGGCTTTCTCCGCCGCTGCGGACAAGGCGCTGATGGAGCTGGTGGGCGCGGAGGAATCCCACGATGTGTTCTTTGAAAAGCTGACGAAGAACTGGAAGGCCTACCGGAAACTGGCCAAGGATTCCCTGCTGGACGTGTCCGAGATGGAGCTGTGGCTGCAGTATCTGCTGCCGGACTTCCCTGCGGAGCGCATCGCGCCCAACGCGGCCCGGCTGACCCGGCTGTGGCGGGACCACGATGGACGCCGGGTGCCCCATGACGGCGTGAAGGAGACCCTGATCGAGCTCAAGCGCCGGGGTTACAAACTGGGCATCATCGCCAATACTATCACCGAGACGGAGATTCCCGACTGGATGTGCAGCGATGGCGTGGCGGACTGCTTCAAAACCGTGATCCTGTCCTCAAAGGTCCGGCTGCGGAAACCGGATCCCGCCATCTATCTGCTGGCATCCCGGTGCGCGGGTTCCGCGCCGGAGAACTGCGCCTATGTGGGCGACAACCCGGTGCGGGACGTGGAGGGCGCGGTGGACGCCGGATATGGCTGCATGGTCCTCTTTGAGGATGCCGGCACCGCCGACCGGGAAGGCAAGGCTCCCACCGTGATGCCGGATTACCGGATCCGGGCCATCCCGGAGCTGCTGGACCTGTTCCCGCCCAGGAGCTGAAGCCATGGGGAAGATCAAGGGCGTGTTTTTTGACCTGGGCGGGACGCTGCGTATCTGCGGCAAGGATCCCGAGCACCAGGAAAAGGCCAAGGCCCGCATGGCGGAGCTGGTCGGCCGCACGGACGTGCAGAGCTTCATCGACATGGTGGAGGAGCGGTACATCCCCTACCGGGACTGGGCCCTGACAGAGAATAAAGAGGCCGGGGACTTCGAGCTGTGGGACAAGTGGCTGCTGCCGGAGCTGGACAAGGAGCGTCTGGCGGCGGTGTGTCACGAGCTGACCTATCAGTACCGGCAGGTGAAGGGCCTGCGCCATGTGGTGCCCGGCGGCCTGCAGGTGATCCGGGGCCTCTATGAACGGGGCTACCGGCTGGGGATCATATCAAACCTCATCGGGGAGAACGAGATCCCCGACTGGCTGCGGGAAGATGGCCTGGCTCAGTATTTTGACGCGGTGGTCCTCTCCTCCGTGTGCCACATCCGGAAACCGGACCCGAGGATCTACCGCATGGGCTGCGAAGAGCTGGGCCTGGAGCCGGAGGAGTGCGTCAGCGTGGCTGACAACCTGGGCCGGGACATCACCGGCGCCAAGGCGGCGGGCATCGGGGCCAACATCCTGTTTATTTCCCCCGAAAAGCTGGCGAAGAAAACCATCACCGATGAGAACCGGCCAGACTATATCGTCCATCAGTTCCCGGAGATTCTGGACCTTCCCATTTTGCAGTAAAGGAAAGGGGCTGGTACATATGGAAAAACAGATCGACACTATTTTTGTGGACCTGGGGGACACTTTCCGGGTGATCCGGAAGGACGAGGCCTACCAGCGAGAGGCCAAGGAGACCATCACCCGCCTGCTGGGCGTGGAGGAGGACCCCATCGAGTTCTACAAAAACGTCATCGAGCCCCGGTATGACAAGTACCGGGAGTGGGCGCTGACCTTCTATTGCGAGGCTCCGGTGAAGGAGCTGTGGACCCGCTGGCTGGCCTATGACTTTCCCCGGGAGAAGGTAGAGGCGGCGGCGGACGAGATGACCTACGCCTACCGCAAGACCAAGGGGGAGCGGGTGGTCACCGATGGCGGCATTGAGACCATCAAGGAGCTGTATGCCAGAGGGTACACCCTGGGCATTGTCAGCGACCTGGTGGGCACCGAGGAGGTGGACCAGTGGTTGGACCACGACCAGCTGCGGCCCTATTTCAAGACGGTGCAGCAGTCCTCCGTGTGCCTCATTCGGAAACCCCATCCCGCCATCTATTACTACGCCCTGGCGGAATGCGGGAGCGACCCCAAACGGACCTGCTACGTGGGGGACAATCTGGCCCGGGATATTGTGGGGGCCAAGGCCGCGGGGCTGGGCATGACCATCGGGGTGCAGTATCCCGGCAAGAAGCCGCAGACCGTTACCGAGGAGAACAAACCGGACCGGTTCATCAGCCATTTTGCCCAGCTGCTGGATATTTTCCCGTCCATCAAATAACCGGACGGAACCGGCGGCGGATATCACATAAATTTATTGCGCTGCCCAGTGGCGGCGAAAGGAGATATTTCTATGAGCAGCATGACCGGCGGCGAGGCCCTGGCCAGGGCCGTGGAGGCCGCCTATGAAGCGGGTCAGACCGACTATTATCTGGAGCCTCTGGCTCTGGTAGATGAAAACGGCGCGCCCGTGGGCAAGATCAAGGACGGCGATCAGGTGGTCTTCTGCTGCCGGAGAGGCGAGCGGGAGATCGAGCTGACGGACGCCTTTGTAGACCCCGCTTTCCCGCATTTTGAGCGGGACTATATGAAGGATCTGAGCTTCGTCATTATGACCATGTACCACGAGAAGTTCAAAGACCTGCCCATTGCCTTCGCGCCGGAGAAGGTGCGGAAGCCTCTGGCCCAGGTGATAAGCGAGGCGGGGCTGCGCCAGTTCCACTGCGCGGAGTCGGAGAAATACGCCCATGTGACCTTTTTCTTCAACGGCGGCTACAACCAGCCCTTCCCCGGCGAGGACGATGTGTGCGTCCCCTCTCCCAAGGGTATCCCCTTCGATCAAAAGCCGGAGCTGAGTCTGCCGGAGGTGGCGGAGAAGGTGAAGGGGGCCGTGGACAGCGGTTATGACTTCATTCTTACCAACTTCGCCAACGGCGATGTCATCGGCCACACCTCCAACTCCCAGGCCAAGCTCGCCGCTGCCGCCACGGTCAGCCGCTACGTGGGCCAGGTGGCGGAATACGCCAAGGCCAATGGCTACGTGGTAGCCGTCACCGCCGACCACGGCAACATCGAGACACTATATAATAAAGAAGGCAAGCCCCACGTGGCCCACACCACCAATCTGGTGCCCTTTATCGTTCTGGACCCCCAGGGGCGGGAAGTCGCCCTGCGGGACGGACGGCTGGGCGATGTGGCGCCCACGGTCCTTAGTGTGCTGGGACTGGAAAAGCCGGAGGAAATGACCGGCGCGTCCCTTATTGAGACGGCGGGCTTTACCAATCAGAAGATGATGCTCATCATCCTGGACGGCTGGGGCTACGGCACCGCCGATGACAAGGATGCCATTTTCTCCGCCGACACCCCCGCCTGGGACGCCCTGTTGGCCCAATACCCCAACAGCAAGCTCCGGGCCTCCGGGGAGGACGTGGGCCTCCAGGCCGGGAAACCCGGCAACTCCGAGGCGGGCCACTCCAACTTGGGCGCGGGCCGGGTGGTGGCCCAGGACGATGTACGGATGGACCGTGCCATCCAGGACGGATCCTTCAAGATCAATCCTGTGTTTTTGCAGGCCATTGCCAACGCCCGGGAGAACCATAAGCCTCTGCATCTGCTCAGCTATCTCACGGAGAAGTCCAGCCACGGCTGCATTGACTATCCCCTGATGCTGGTGGAAATGGCGGAGGGTGTGGAGGAGATCGACCTCCATATCATTTTCGATGGGCGCAGCACCGAGCCGGGTTCCGCCCCCGCCATGCTGCGTCAGCTGGAGGAACGGCTTGAAAAGCTGGGCCGGGGCCGGATCGTGGACGGCGTGGGCCGGGGCATTGCCCTGGACCGGGACGGCAACTACGCCAAGATCCAGAAAGCCTATGAGTGCATGACCCTGGGCAGAGGGCAGCAGTATACCCTGTAACAGAGCAATCGACCTTTGGGAGGTAAATCGACCATGGCATCAACACCTGTAGCGGTAGTGGACGTAAGCGGACTGGCCCTGGGGCCTTTGGATATCGGCCTGCGGATGGTCCTGGCCATGCTGATCGGCGCGGTCATCGGCACGGAGCGGGAGTATACCCACCGTCCTGCCGGTATGCGCACCCATATGCTGGTGGCCCTGGGGGCCTGTGCGGTCATGACCACCAGTCAGCTGATTTTCTGGCAGTACCGCCCCTACGGCGCCACGCCGGACCCTGCCCGTTTAAGTGCGCAGGTCATTACCGGTCTGGGATTTTTGGGTGCGGGCACCATTATGCGGGAGGGCCCCAGCGTCAAGGGCCTGACCACCGCGGCCAGCATCTGGGCCACGGGCTGCCTGGGCGTTGCCGTGGGCGGCGGCTATTACATGGTGGCCGTAGTAGGCGGCATCTGCATTATGGTCACATTGATCGCTTTTGAGTGGCTGCAGAAGAAGATTCTTCACAACCGCTACTCCCTGTATATTTTTTCCGTAACCTGCACAGATGTGGCAGGGACGCTGGAGCTGATCCATACCTTGGCGGGAGCGGCGGACGCCATGCTCAACAGCGTCCATGTGGACGAGGTGAAGGCCGGCTTCAAAATCCGATTCAAGGCGGATTTCGGCGGCCGCCACTCTGAGGAGCGGCTCCACAGGTTCATCTCCGACCTGAGCGCGGATCCCCATACCAGCTCCGTCTCCTCCGACCGGAGCCGGATCTGAACCGAACGCAGAATCAACACGAACCACTGATCGGGAAGCTGATAAAGCTCCTCAATCAGTGGTTCGAAACTCCCAAGAGCGAATTGACCGCTTCCCCGCATTTCCAGCCAGGATCTGACCCCCGGGTGCGCAACCGGCGGGTGCCCATAGATCAAAATTCAGAGAAAAGGAGAAAAAACTATGAACCAGTATTTTATCATTTTTTCTGCCCTGGGTTCCATCTGCGCACTGCTGTTCGCCGTATGTATGGCGAAACGGGCCCTTTCCTTCTCGGAGGGCACCGACCAAATGAAGAAGATCGCCTCCTTCATCCGGCAGGGCGCCAACGCGTACCTGCGCCGGCAGTACAGCGTGGTCCTGGTGTTCTTCGCGTGTATGTTCGCTGTGCTGTGCGTCATGGCGGCGCTGCACTTTCTGACCTGGTTCGTTCCCTTCGCCTTTGTCACCGGCGGATTCTTCTCCGGGCTCAGCGGCTTTGTGGGCATGAAGATCGCCACCGCCTCCAACGCCCGCACCGCCAACGCCTGCCGGGAGAGCCTGAACTCCGGCCTGCGGGTGGCTTTCTCCGCCGGCACGGTCATGGGCTTCACCGTGGTGGGGCTGGGCCTGCTGGACATCTCCGGCTGGTACATCCTGCTCAAGTACGTGTTCCATCTGCCCCTGAACGACATCACCGCCGCCATGCTGACCTTCGGCATGGGCGCCAGCTCCATGGCCCTGTTTGCCCGGGTGGGCGGCGGTATCTTCACCAAGGCCGCCGATGTGGGCGCGGACCTGGTGGGCAAGGTAGAGGCCGGCATCCCCGAGGACGATCCCCGGAACCCTGCCGCCATCGCCGACAACGTAGGCGACAACGTAGGCGATGTGGCCGGCATGGGCGCGGACCTGTACGAATCCTATGTGGGCTCTCTCATCTCCTCCTGCTCTCTTGGCGTGATCGCTTTCGGCTACATTGAGTCTGTTGACGACCTCAACGCCTTTGCGGTGCCCCTGCTGATCGCTGCAGTGGGCGTGATAGCCTCTATCATCGGCTCTCTGCTGGTCCGTACCGGCGAGTCCACCGACCAGATGACCCTGCTGAAAGCCCTCCGCCGGGGCACCAACACCTCCGCCTTTATCATCGCCGTTGCCGCCTTCCCCATCGTGTGGTTCCTGCTGGGGAAGGACTACATCGGGCTGTACGTGGCGATCCTCTCCGGCCTCTTTGCCGGGGTGATGATCGGCCGGTTTACCGAGTACTACACCTCCGACACCTATGTACCCACTCAGAATCTGGCGGCGTCCTCCGTCACCGGCACCGCCACCCTGGTCATCGATGGCCTGAGCCTGGGCATGCGCTCCACCATGCTGCCGGTGCTGACGGTCAGCGGGTGCATCCTCATTGCCTACTATGTCTCCGGCCTGGGCTTGGATGACGGCGCCCGGAACGCCATGGGCCTTTACGGCATCGCCCTGGCGGCGGTAGGCATGCTCTCCACCCTGGGCATCACCCTGGCCACCGATGCCTACGGCCCCGTAGCCGACAACGCCGGCGGCATCGCCCAGATGTCCGGCCTGGATCCCATTGTCCGGGAGCGCACCGATGCCCTGGATTCCCTTGGCAACACCACCGCAGCCACCGGCAAGGGCTTCGCCATCGGCTCCGCCGCCCTGACGGCCCTGGCCCTCATCGCCTCCTATGTGGCAAAAGTGGAGACCCTGGCCCCGGAGATGGCACTGGATATGAGCGTCATGAACCCGGTGGTGCTGGTCGGCATCTTCGTGGGAGCCTGCTTGGCCTTCATCTTCGCGGCCATCACCATGGGCAGCGTGGGCAAAGCGGCCCACAGCGTGGTGCTGGAGGTCCGGCGGCAGTTCAAAGAGATCCCCGGCATCATTGAGGGGACCAAGGATGCGGACTTTGCCCGGTGTGTGGATCTCTGCACCAAGGCCAGTCTGAAGGAGATGGTGGTGCCCACCCTCATCGCGGTCGGCGTGCCGATTGCAGGCGGTCTGCTGCTGGGGCCTGCCGGAGTCATCGGCCTGCTGTGCGGGGCCACCGCTTCCGGTTTCCTGCTGGCGGTGTTTATGTCCAACTCCGGCGGCAGCTGGGATAATGCTAAAAAATACGTAGAGGCCGGCCACTACGGCGGAAAGGGGAGCAAGAACAATAAATCCGCCATTGTAGGCGACACCATCGGCGATCCGTTCAAGGATACCTCCGGTCCTGCCATCAACATCCTGATCAAACTGCTGAGCATGGTTTCGATCGTCTTTGCTACCGTGGTTGTTAATTTCCACGTATTCGGGTAATAGAAGAAGGTTCTCTGACCGCCCCCTTCGGGGGGCGGTCATGGAAACATTCTTCTTGAATCGGCCCGGGGGCTGCGCGCCCCCGGACCCTGCGGGTACTTTTTGTGTGAACAAAAA
>CAMWTG010000016.1 GCA_947177115.1 uncultured Clostridia bacterium | reverse complement strand
GGTCGGGGACCACGGGGGCCTGGGGTTCATAGTCATAGGAGGCGATCTGGATGTCCTTGGGCACGTCCACCAGCACCGGGCCGGGGCGGCCGGAAACCGCCAGCCGGAAGGCCTCCCGGATGGTGTCAGCCAGGTCCTCGATCGCGCCCACGAAATAATTGTGCTTGGTAATGGGCAGGGTGATGCCGGTAATATCGATCTCCTGGAAGGAGTCGGTGCCGATCTGGGAGTTCATCACATTGCCGGTGATCGCCACCATGGGGATGGAATCCAAAAAGGCGGTGGCGATGCCGGTGACCAGGTTGGTGGCCCCCGGCCCGGAGGTGGCGATGACCACCCCGGGCTTTCCCGTGGCCCGGGCCCAGCCATCGGCGGCGTGGGCGGCTCCCTGCTCGTGGGCGGTGAGGACGTGCCGGAGCTCGTCCTGATACTTGTACAGGGAATCGTAGATATGGATCACCTGTCCGCCGGGGTAGCCGAAAACGGTCGTGACCCCCTGCTCGATCAAAGTCCTGACAACAATGTCAGCGCCGGTCAGTTTCAAGTTTCATCATCCTTTCTCCGGGTAAAAAATACGATCCTGTCTCTTGTTCAACAAAGAGACAGGATCGTTGAAAACAACAATCTTGCGGTACCACTCTTCTTGCCGCCGGAGGCGGCCGCTCAGCGTGACTGACATCACTTCCCGTCATAACGGTCGGGCTCCGTCCGTCCTACTGAAGGTCCTTCCCTGTTCAGACCGGCCGCTCCGGGGCGACTGACACGAAACGTCCCTCCGCCGGCTCGCACCGTCCGCCGGCTCTCTGAAGCGGGAGCAGATTCGCTTTTTCCCCATCACTGCGTTTTCTTATGGTTATTTGTTATTATAGCATGGTTCCGGCAATTGTCAAGGTGGGAAATAGAAGAAATCAGGGCAACAGCATTTGAAATTCTGAGGAAATTTGATAAACTGTGAAATATGGAACTGAAGGTAGGCTTAGAAGGGGTAGAAGATTCGCGGCGAACAAATGGAAGACATATCCTGCACAAGCTGGAGGACATCATTATCATAGAATTGTGTACGGCAGTATGTGGAGGAGAAGACTTTCCGGATATGGAGGAATTCGGGAAGGAAAGAGAGGAATGGTTAGGGAAATTCCTGGAACTGCCCCACGGGATACCGGATAGTGACACGTTTCGGCGAGTATTTGAGAGAATCAACGCGAGATGGCCAGCGCGGCAGAGCGTCAGCCGCCTTTTTCCGGTCTATCTGTCCTCTTGCAGCATTCCGTACAGGTAAAGATCCGCCCAGCCGCCCCTGTTGTCCCCGGTGTGGCTGCGCTGGATGCCCTCCAGCTTCATGCCCAGCTTTTTCATCAGTGACACGGACTTTACGCCATCGATGGCCTCCGCCATGACCTTGTGGGCATGCAGCGCCTCAAAGGCATAGTCCAGCACCCGGGAACAGGCTTCATAGGCATAGCCCTGCCGCCAGCAGGTCCTGTTGAAGATCCATCCTATCTCGTAGACGTCCTCACCCGGATCCTCCCCCAGGGATTTAAAGAGGATGTAGCCGATCAGTTTCCCGTCCTCCTTCCGGACGGCGGCAGCGGCTCCTTTTCTGCCGATACAGAACTCCTCCAGAAACTTTTTTGTTTTCTCAAAATCGTAGGCCGGTTCGCAGTTGACCATAGTCTCTTCATCGCCAAAAATTTCGTGGAGGGCGGCGGCGTCCTCCCTTGTAAAATCCCGGATGATCAGCCGGTCTGTCTCTAAATACATTTCACGCCTCAGCTCTTCCCGATGATCTTTCCGCCGCACTTAGGGCAGGTGATCTCGATCTTGCCTTTCCCCGCCGGGACCCGGCAGATGGTTTTGCAGGTCTTGCAGGTAAAGTACTTGTGGTCCTTATCCTGCCGCCGCTGCCGCGCGCCGGAGAGACGGTTTTTCACCGGACGCCACCAGTTTAAGAACCTGGCGTTTTCCGCCCGGCGTTTGGCCAGGTTCCGGGAGAAGCACCGGAACAGCACCACCGCCGCCAGCACCACGGACGCCGCCTCCAGGGCTATCCGCACCGCGAAAACGCGGCCAAAGAAGATCTGCACCACCCACAGCACCAGATACGCCGCCAGCAGCGCCATATTCAACTGATCGGAGCCATTGCGGCCATACATGAACCGGGCCATAGCGCTGGAGATGCGATAAAAGAAATCCCGCATAGACCGAACCTCGCTTTTACCGGGCCGGAGCGCCCTTCTTTTTTATATAGTATAGAGTCCAAATATGAACAAGTAAAGAACAAGCCCTGTTTATTTTTTCACGAGTCCCTCCAAAGGCCGCAGCCAGATTTAATACTTTTGTAACAACTATCGCTGGTTTTCTTAATACCTTTCCTGTATCTTTATTCTTGCAAGAGACAACAACTTCTTTTCATCCAATCTTCCAAACCATATAAGAACAGCGAAAGGTTTCTGCCTTTCGCTGTTCTTATTATGTTTCCTCCCTGTCTCCGGTCCGGGCGGGTCCCGGCAGAGGGCGAACGGGAGATATCCGCCCCCGTCCCATTCTTCACAAAATATCTTTGGAATGTTTATAATCTTTCCTCAGTTTCTTCATATTTTTGTCATAAATCCACTGTATCCTAGCAACATCAAAAGCGAACGCCCCCAGCGGACGCGAAACAGACATTTCACAAGGAGGATATTCCTATGTATGACGATTATAATTACAGCGGCAGTCAGGACCAGAGCAGCGGCGAGTACCACTACAGCTATCGCTCCGATGCCTCCGGTTTCCAGCCTCAGCCCCCGGCCCCGGTCAACCCCAGAAAAAAGCGGGCGGGGAAGATCGTTGCCGCAGTCCTGTGCGGAACGCTGCTGATCGGCGGCGCGTTTGGAGCCGGATGGTATATCAACAGCCAGCCGGAGTCCGGCCCGGCCGCCCCAACAACGGAGGAGGTCCAGCCCGATGACAGCGGGAGCGCTGGCGGCGAGCTGCAGGTCAGCGGCCGGACTGAGAGCAAGCTGGACACCGTATCCGTCACCGGCAGCAAGAAGCTGACTTTCCCCGAGGTCTACCAGGCCAATGTGGACAGCTGCGTCAGCATCAACTCCTCCGGCGTGTCCACAGGCTATAACATCTTCGGCCAGCCGATCCAGCGGCAGTCGGTCAGCTCCGGCTCCGGATTTATCCTCACCGCCGATGGCTATATCGCCACCAACTGCCATGTAATCAGCGGCGCTACCGAGGTGCAGATCACGCTGCATAACGGCAAGACCTATGCCGCCGAGGTGGTGGGCAGCGATGCGGATTACGACATCGCTGTGCTGAAGGTGGATCCCGGCGAGGACAAGCTGACTCCCGTGGTCCTGGGCTCCTCCGCCGCTCTGAACGTAGGCGAGGATGTCTCCACCATCGGCAACCCTCTGGGAGAGCTGACCTTCTCCATGAGCAAGGGCATTGTCTCCTGTCTGGACCGTGAAATCAACCTCCAGGGCACCCCCTTTAATATGATCCAGACCGACACCCTGATCAATCCCGGCAACTCCGGCGGCCCCCTCTTCAACTGCTACGGCGAGGTGGTGGGCATTGTCACCGCCAAAACCTCCTCTGACGGCAACGGTTCCGCCGCCGAGGGCCTGGGCTTCGCCATTCCTATCGATGATGTGCTGGATCTCATCAAGGATATCATCGAAAACGGCCAGGTCACCAGCCGCGCCTATATGGGCGTCACCCAGGGCGATGCGTCCAGGTTCCCGGAGAGCGGGATGCGCAGCGGCTCCTATCTGGTGGAGGTCCTGAAGGGCGGCCCCGCCGAAAAAGCCGGCCTCCAGGCCGGTGATGTGATCACCATGCTGGGCACCACCACCATCACCTCCGCCGATGACCTGTCTTCCGCTGTCAGCAGCAGCAAGACCTATAAGGCCGGGGACACCGTCACCGTTACCTACGTCCGCAACGGCAAGGTCTATACCACCGAGCTTACCTTCGGCAGCACCCTGGAGAAGCCGGAGGAACCCACGCCTCAGTCCGCCCAGTCCCAGCAGGATCTGACGGATGGCTACGAGGACGGCTACAGCGATTACGGCAATATGGAGGATTTCTTCAACCAGTTCTTCGGCAGCGGCTATGGCCGCAGCGCCGCCTGATACCGCTTACGAGAGTTTTCTCTTCTCTTTCTTCCTAATGGCAGCGCCCGGGATCCATCTGGATCCCGGGCGTTGTCGCTTATTTGCGCAGAACGGGGAAAGGCATCCGTCAAAACGATGGCAGGGAGCCGCCGCACAATTCCCCCATGAGAAGGCCGTCTCTAACGCCAACGATCCTGGTCGGGACCACGCAGTTGTGCAGATGATCCCCTTCTGCGGACACCAGCATATAGTTGGGCGCGTGGCCCTGATAGCGGCCGCCTGACGGCTGTTCGTACAGTACATCGTACGTCCGTCCCACGCAGCCCTGCAGATAGGCCGCGTGCAGCTCCTCCGCTACGGCGGCGGCGCGGGCGGCGCGGTCCTCCTTGACCGCCTTCGGGACCTGCTCCATCTCCGCCGCAGGGGTGCCGGGGCGGATGGAGTAGGGGAAAATGTGCATCTCCGCAAAAGCGCACTTCCGGATAAAAGCCAGGGTGGACGCAAATTCCTCCTCCGTCTCGCCGGGGAACCCGGCGATCAGGTCCGTAGTGACGGCGGGGCGGTCGAAGGCTTCGTTCAGCAGCCGGACGCTCTCATAGTAACGGGCGGTGTCGTACTTCCGGTTCATCCGCCGCAGGGTCCCGTCGCAGCCGGACTGCATGGACAGGTGGAAGTGGGGGCACAGGTTGGGGAGCGCCGCCGTCCTGCGGCAGAAATCCTCCGTGACGGTCCTGGGCTCCAGTGAGCCCAGACGGACCCGCATCCTGCCCGCCTCCCGGCAGACGGCCTCGATCAGGCCGGTCAATTCCGGTTTTCCCGGCAGGTCGCGGCCCCAGGAGGAAATTTCGATCCCTGTCAGCACGATCTCCCGGTAGCCCTCCGCCTTCAGCCGCCGGACTTCCTCCGCCGCCGTCTCCAGCGGCAGGGAGCGCACCGGCCCGCGGGCGTAGGGGATGATGCAGTAGGAACAAAAATTGACGCAGCCGTCTTCCACCTTCAGCATAGCCCGGGTCCGCGCCGCCAGCCCTCCGGCGGGCAGCACCTCGAACGTGCGGCGGCGCAGGGCCTCGTCCAGGCTGACCAGCGGTTCCTTTTCCCGGGCGGCGTCCTCCAGCAGGTCCAGGAATTTCATCCGGTCCCCCGTCCCGGCGATCAAGTCCACGTCCAGGCCCTTTACGTCCTCAGGGGGGGTCTGGGGGTAGCAGCCGCAGACCGCGATTACGGCGCGGGGGGACTGCTTCCGGGCGCGGCGGATCGTCTGGCGGGATTTCTTGTCGCTGACGGCGGTGACGGTGCAGGTGTTGACGATGTATGCGTCCGCCGGGCCCTCGAAGGGGACCAGCGTGTGGCCGCGGGCGGCAAGCTCCCGCTCCATAGCCGCCGTCTCGTATTGGTTTACCTTGCACCCCAGGGTATAGATGGCGATATTCATGCCTTGTCCTCTTGCGTTTCTTTACAAAGTGTGGTAATATAAAAAATTACGGCGGTTTCATCCGTCCAGACGTTTTTCATACAGATAAAACCAGTCCAGGCCAAATTCGCCCAGGCCAATATCCTCCCGGCCCAGACGGACAAACCCGCTCTTTTCATAGGCGCGTATGGCCGGGGCGTTGTTCTCCCAGACGTAGAGGCGGAGGGCCTTTGCGCCGCGCTTCGCCGCCTCCCTGGTGGCATGGTCCAGCATGGCCGCGCCAATCCCCTCCCGCTGATGCTCCGGGTGGACGGCAATCTCGTGAATGCAGAGCGCGCCGCCGGGTTCCGGCGTAAGGGCGATGGTCCCCACGGCCGCTCCGCCGTCCCGTGCAATGTAAAGCCCGTCCGCCGCAAGATACTGCTCCGCGTCCTCCCGGGCCGGGAAAATGTCCCGCCGCCAGCCGGGGTTGTAGGGCTTGTCCGCCAGGTAGCCGCACACCGCGCCGTACAGCTCCGCCACGGCGTCCAGATCCTGGGATGCGGCTTTTTTGATGATAATGCTCATTGCGTTCTCCTTTATAGATCAATCCAGATGCCCTCGTCCTGGATCTTCGCGTTTTCCAGAGAGCGGTAGAACCGCTGGGCCTCCGGGTTGGAGGCGATCAGGCCGATGAGGGTGTCTGCGCCCGCCTCCTTTAATTGGCGGCGCAGTCCGGCCATCAGCGCCTGGGCGACGCCCTTGTGCCGCTGGCTTTGCAGGACGCAGATCCAGTCTAAGTACGCCTTTACCGAGCCGTCAAAGTGGCTGCAAATCAGGGTGGAATCAATCCGCCCTACCGCCTTGCCCTCTATATAGGCCAGCAGGGAGACGGAGGAGGCGAACCGGGGGTCGGAAAAACTCCTTTTTACGGCGGCGGTATACGCTTCGTCGATCTCCCAGCCCCAGAAATCCTCCTCCTGCCGCAGGCGGCGTTCGAAATCCAGTACGTCCCCGACCCGGTCCTCCGTGTAGGGGAGGATCTGCAAATTATCCATATAACGGTTTTCCTTTCTCCGGTTTTTCCCCCATTATAATACACTTTGCTCCCCCTGACAAGCGGGAGTTTCCAACAGGAGGCGCCGCTATGCTGCCTATCGAACTTCGTCTTGAGCGCCCCGCCGATTACCGTGCGGTGGAGGAGCTGACCCGGGACGCTTTTTGGAACCACCATGTCCCCGGCTGTGATGAGCACTATCTGGCCCACATCCTCCGGGACTCCCCCGATTTTGTACCGGAACTGGACTACGTGGCCGTCCATGACGGACAGGTGGTGGGAAATATCATGTATACCAGAGCGAAGATCGTCCTGGACCGGGGCGGCGGGCGGGAAGTCCTCTGCTTTGGGCCTCTGGCTGTGGCCCCGGCGTTTCAGGGGCAGGGCGTGGGCGGACGGCTGGTGGAACACACCAAGGCCCTGGCCCGGGAGCTGGGGTATGCCGCCATCCTGATCTTAGGCGACCCGGACTACTATAGCCGCTTCGGCTTTGTTCCGGCTGAGCGGTACGGCATCGGGACCTCCTGGGGCGTGTATATCATATCCCTTCAGGCTTTTGAGCTGCAGCCGGACGCGCTGGCGGACTGCGCGGGGTATTTTGAGGAGAGCAGCAGCTTCCGGATGGAAGCGGAGGATGCCGTTGCCTTTGATGCCGGCTTTCCGCCGAAAGAGAAGCTGTCCGGACTGCCCAGTCAGGAGAAATTCCAGTGGATCGTATCGCAGACCAAGCCCCGCCGTCCGGCCGGGCAGTAAAGGAGATCCCCTATGCACTATTTGGATCACGCCGCCACCACTCCGGTACCCAGCGAGGTTGCCCGGGCTATGGCGTTGGCTTTAACGGAAAATTTCGGCAACCCCTCCGCCCAGTATGAGCTGGGCCGTCAGGCCAAAGCCCTGGTGGACCAGGGCCGCTGCGCTATCGCCAAAGCGCTGGACTGCCGTCCGGAGCAGGTGGTTTTCACCTCCTGCGGCACCGAGGGGGACAACTGGGCCATCCGGGCGGCGCTGTACCAGAACCGCCGGGTGGGGAAGCACATCGTCACCACCGCCGTGGAGCACAGTGCTGTGCTGCAATGCGTGAAGCGGCTGGAGCAGGAGGGGTATGCCGCCTCCTATGTGAAGCCCGGCCGGGATGGGAGGATCCATGCGGGGCAGATCGCCGCCGCCCTCCGGGAGGACACGGCGCTGGTCAGCGTCATGCTGGTCAATAACGAAACAGGGGCGGTTTTCCCCGTGGAGGGGATCGCGGCCCTGCTGAAAGACAGGCCCGCCCTCCTGCACACGGACGCGGTACAGGGATTTATGAAGATCCCCTTTACCGCCAAAAGCCTGGGGGCGGACTATATCACCCTCTCCGCCCACAAGATCGGCGGGCCGAAAGGCATCGGAGCGCTGTACATCGGAGGCCAGGCCAAAAATACGCTGCCGCTGCTGTTCGGCGGCGGGCAGGAAAACGGCCTGCGCCCCGGTACGGAGGCTACGGCGCAGATCGCGGGCTTTGCCAGAGCGGTGGAGCTGCGGCTGGAGCGGTGGGAGGAAATTTTTGCCCATCTGACTGCCTGCCGGGATTACGCCAGGGAAAAGCTGGCGGCTATCCCCGGCCTGCAATTTATCGGTCCCGCCGCCGCGCCCCATATCCTGTCGGTTTCCCTGCCGGGGTACCCCAGCCAGAATATCGTCACCGAGCTGGGCGGGAAGGGCATTTATATTTCCGCCGGGTCCGCCTGCCACCGGGGAAAGGCCAGCCATGTGCTGACCGCCATGGGGCTGGAGAAGAAAACCGCCGCCGGGACTGTGCGGATCAGCTTCGGCCCGGAGACGGTTTTCGCGGACATCGACGCTTTGGCGGAGGCTTTGCTGGAGCATAAAAACAACCGGTTCCCGATGCTGTGATCCGGCCCGGTTTTCCCTGCGGGGATCTTATCATTTATATTTCGATGATTCAGGAGGTAAATCATGTTCCGCGCGTTACGCCGGGAGCCCGGCTTTTATCAGAACCTGTGGACGCTCGCCGCGCCCATGATCCTGCAAAATATCATTACCACGTCCCTGGGCTTTGCCGACACCTTCATGGTAGGGCTGCTGGGCAACGCGGAAATGGCGGCGGTCACCGCCGCCAACGTTCCGGTGTTCATTATCCAGATCGTGATTTTCGGTTTCCAGAGCGGCATGGCCGTGCTGGTCAGCCAGTATTGGGGCCGGGGGGATACCGATAATATCAACCGCTGTATGGGGGTCGCCCTTTACGCCGTGACGGGCTTCTCCTCCATCCTGGCGCTGACCACCTTCTTCTTTCCCGCACAGGTCCTGCGGCTGATTACACCCAATGAGGAGCTGGTCTCCCTTGCGTCGCGGTATATTCAGATCGTCGGGTTTTCCTACATCCTCAACGGCATCAGCAGTATTTACGCCGGGCTCCAGCGCAGCACGGAGTATCCCAAGTTCGGCATGATCCTGTATGGTGTGTCTATGTGCGTGAATACGTTTCTGAACTATGTGCTCATCTTTGGCAAGTTCGGCGCGCCCGCCATGGGCGTTACCGGCGCGGCGGTGGCTACGCTGTCCAGCCGAGTGGTGGAATTCCTGGTGGCGGCGCTGTTCGCGATGCGGAGCAAACGGCTGCCCCTGCGGTGGAGCTGCATCCTGCGGCCCGGAAAGAGGATCCTCCGCAGCTTTATCCGCTATTCCGCCCCGGTGGTGGGCAACGAGACGATGTGGAGCGTGGGGACCTCCATGCTGACGGTCATCATGGGCCATATGGACAACAGTCAGGATATGCTGGCGGCGTACGCCCTGATCGGCAATATCGACCGGATCTCCACGGTGGTATGTTTTGGCGTTGCCGCGGCAGCGGCGGTAATCGTTGGCAAGGAGATCGGCCAGGGGCACGACAGGGAGCGGATCTATGACGTGAGCTGGACGCTGCTGCTGGCGTCCATGCTCATCGGCGGCGTGGTGATGGCGCTGCTGCTGATCCTGCTGCCCACATTTTTCCGTCCGGTGCTGTTTCCGTTGTTTGAGCTGGCCCCCGGCGCGGTGGAGGTGGCGACGTATCTTGCCGTTGTTTACGCGGTCTTTATGCCCATGCGGTCTTTTGACGTGACCAATATTACGGGGATCCTCCGGGCGGGAGGCGACGCCAAGGTGGCGTCGTTGATCGACATCGGGCCGCTGTGGCTGGCCGCTATCCCGCTGATGGCCCTCACCGGGCTGGTCTTTCATTCCCCCACCTGGATCGTCTGCATTGCCATGCAGGCGGAAAATATGCTGAAATGTCCGATCGGGCTGGTCCGCTTCCGGAGCCGGAGGTGGATCAATGACGTAACGAAAGCGTAAATGTGATCTGCGCGCCCTTTGAGCGCAAGCTGTACAGCAGCAAAGGAGGAGGCCCCTATGTCATTTTTCCGCTGCCCTCTCTGCGCAGGCCCCCTTGCGGAGGGGGCCCGTTCTCTCCGCTGCCGGAACGGCCATTCCTTCGACACCGCAAAGGAGGGCTATACCAACCTTCTTCCGGTCAACCAGAAGCACGCGAAGCTCCCCGGCGATGACAAGGGCATGGTCGCCGCCCGCAGGGCGTTCCTGGAAAAAGGCTGGTATGCGCCCCTCCGGGAGGCCCTCTGCGCTCTGGCCGTGGAGGCGGCTGGCCCCGCCCCTGCGGTGCTGGACGCGGGCTGCGGCGAGGGATACTACACCGCCGGGGTCCGGGATGCCCTGCTGGCGGCGGGAAAAACGCCCCTGATGGCCGGCATCGACGTTTCTAAATTTTCCCTCCAGAAAGCGGCGAAAAAATACCCCGGTATTCAGTTCGCCGTGGCCTCCGCCTACCGCCTGCCGGCGGCAGAGGAGAGCGTGGATCTGCTGCTGAACGTCTTCTCGCCTCTTGCCATCGATGAGTTCCGGCGGGTGCTGCGGCCCGGAGGTACTTATCTCTACGTGGTCCCCGCCGCCTACCACCTGTGGGAGCTGAAACAGGTCCTCTACGATGATCCCTATCTCAACGAGGAGAAGGAGACCCCCTATGAGGGGTTTGCTTATGAGCAGATCGTTCCCGTTTCCTACTCGATCCACCTCCCCGTCCGGGAGGATATCCTCGCCCTTTTTCAGATGACCCCGTACTACTGGAAAACGTCCCAGGCGGGAGCGGCGCGGCTGGAAAAACTGGAGGAGCTGGACTGCCGGGTGGATTTCCGCGTCCATGTTTTCCGGCGGGAGGACGCCGGGCCGGCCGGCTCTAAGGAATGGTAAAAAAGCCGGTATAATTTCTCCTTTCCGGGAAACAATGGAAATGATCCCATAAAAAAGGAACAGAGAGGAGTGGCCCCTTTGGTGAAAGGTACCTCCCGCCGCGTGATCGTGGTGGATTCCCCTGACCCCAAGCTCTTTGAGCAAGCCATTTTCATTGTCAAAAACGATGCTTTCTCCCAGGAGGGCGTCACCTCCCAGCAGGTCCTGGGCGAGGCCTGCCGGATCGCCCGCAGCTGCACCGCTCCCCAGACGGCCAGGCCGCCCTTCTGGCGGCGGGTGCCCCTCTGGGGCTGGCTGGCTGCGGGCGGCATCGCGGCGGCGGGACTGCTTATCTGGCTGCTGTAAGGACCGGTCCCGCAGCAATCTTCAAAACGACTGACAGAGCGGGCGAATGATATAGTCGACACACTCGAAAATCGGTAAAGTTCGGCGATTAAAATGTGGCGTGGACTGCGTTGTCGTCCTTGGCGGGCGTCAGCCCGCCTGCGTCCTCCGCCTTGCCACACCGCATTTTCCTCCGCCTCCTTTTCACCGATTCTCAAGTGTGTCGACTATACCCGCCCCTGCGGCGCGTCATGAGTTTTGATGATTGCTATTAAAAAGGAACGCTCCCCGAAGCGAAAGCTTCGGGGAGCGTTTTCCTTGATGTTTATCTGCCCAGCAGCGCTTTGGTATGCTTGACAATGTTGGACGCGCACAGGCCGAACTGCTCCAGCAGTGCGGCCGCAGGGCCGGAGTGGCCGAACTCATCGTTGACGCCGATACGCTTTACCGGCACCGGGCAGCTCTCGCTGACCAGGGAGCAGACTGCCTCGCCCAATCCGCCAATGATACTGTGCTCCTCCACAGTGACGATCTTCCCGCATTCTTTGGCGGCCTTCAGAACCAGCTCGCTGTCCAGGGGCTTGATGGTGGCCATGTTGATGACCCGGGCGGAGATCCCCTCTGCGGCCAGAGCCTTCCCTGCCTCGATAGCCTCGGGAACCATGATGCCAACGGCAATGATGGCTACATCCGTGCCGTCCTGCAGGACCTCGCCTTTGCCGATCTCAAACTTGAAGTCCTCGCTGTGGAACACCGGGGTCGCGGCGCGGCCGAAGCGCATATAGACCGGCCCCTCCATCTCGTAGGCGGCCTTCACCATCTGCCGGGCCTCCACATCATCGGCGGGGCACATGACGGTCATGCCAGGGATAGTGCGCATGAGGGCGAAGTCTTCACAGCACTGGTGGCTGGCCCCGTCCTCGCCCACGGAGATGCCGCCGTGGGTGGCGCCGATCTTCACGTTCAGGTGGGGATAGCCGATGGTATTGCGGACCTGCTCATAGGCCCGTCCGGCGGCGAACATGGCGAAGGTGGCGGCGAAGGGCACCAGCCCCATGGTGCTGAGTCCTGCGGCCACATTGATCATATTGGCCTCGGCAATGCCGCAGTCAAAGTGGCGGTTGGGATATGCCTTCTGGAAAACGCCGGTCTTGGTGGCGCCGGCCAGATCGGCATCCAGGACCACCAGATTTTCCGCCGCTGCGCCCAGCTCCTTGAGCGCGTTGCCGTAGCTGTCGCGGGTGGCGACTTTTTTCACATCAGCCATTGCTCACACCTCCAGTGCCTTGCGGGCTGCGGAGAGCTCCTCCATGCCCTTGGCGTACTCTTCATCGTTGGGCGCTTTGCCGTGCCACCCGGCGTTGTCTTCCATATAGGACACGCCCTTGCCCTTGGTGGTCTTCATGAGGATGCAGGTAGGCCGGCCGCTGCCGCGGTTTTCATGGAAACGGGTAAAGGCGGCCTCGATCTGCTCGAAATCATGCCCATCGATCTTCACCACATCGCAGCCGAAGGCGGCGAACTTATCATCCACCGGCTCGGTATTCATCACATCGCAGGTCCGCCCATCGATCTGCAGGCCATTGATATCCGCAATGATACACAGGTTGTCCAGCTTGTAGTGGGCGGCAAACATTGCTGCCTCCCAGATCTGACCCTCGGCCAGCTCGCCATCGCCCAGAAGGGAGTAAACATTGATATCCTTGCCCAGATACTTGGCCCCCTTGGCCATGCCAGCGGCGGCGGAGAGGCCCTGGCCCAGGGAGCCGGTGGACATATCCACACCGGGGACGGTGTTCATATTGGGGTGTCCCTGGAGATAGCTGTCAATGTGCCGCAGGGTGGGCAGGTCCTCCACCGGGAAATAGCCCCGGTGCGCCAGGGCGGAGTAGAGTCCCGGCGCGGTATGGCCTTTGGACAAAACGAACCGGTCCCGGTCCTCCCAGCGGGGGGCTTTGGGATCGATGCGCATCTCTTTAAAGTAGAGATAGGTGAACATGTCGGCGGCGGAGAGGCTGCCGCCGGGATGGCCGGCCTTCGCGCCGTGGGTGCTGGTCAGCACGCCCTCCCGCACGCTGACGGCGGTCAGCTGCAGGGATTTCTTTTCTTCTGGCGTCATAGAATATCCTCCTTGTCAAATTGAACAGATCCGGGGCGTTTTCCGCTTGTGGTTGTTCTTATAGATAAGTATAAAATACTTTTGATCATTTTGCAAGGGTTTCCGGAAATGTTTGGATGATTTTCTGCGGCTCCGCCAACAGCCTGAAGCCGGCACGCTCAGGCGTGCCGGCTTTTTGCGCTCCGCGGCCGGATTCCATATCAATCTGATCTTACAAACTTGAGCCTGCGGGCATAGTCCCGTGCCTCTTCCTCCGTGGCTATGCTGCCGGGCGGCGCGCTGAATATTGCACCGAATCCGGAATCCTCTATGCCGGACAGGAAGGCATACGTTGGATCCTCGCCCGTATTGCCGCAGTAAAGCAGAAACACCGGCGTATCTTCCCCTGTCCGCTCAATGACCCGGAAGTCCTCAGAGGCGAGGATCTCCTCCGCAAGGACCGCGTACTCCTCTGCGGGAAGAAAGCCGCCTTCCCAGATGGTCCTATCGTCCTTCATGATACAGATCGCGTCTTCCCGGAGGTCCACTTCGTACCGGCCGCTGCCGGAGGTGTCCAGCCGCATGGATATCTCTTCGCCGCCCAGGGTAAAGCGGTGCGTCTCGAAACCGTACAGCCGCCAGGAAAAGCTGCCCTCGCCCGCTTGGTCACAGGCCGGGAGCATAAACATACACAGCAAAATGGCTGCCAGAAAAAGCCGCCGCCTGCGGTCCATTGCCTGCCTCATCCTTTCCGCCCGGTCATGACGCCGGGTTTTACTTCTTCAGTTCCCCCGTGGCGCTGGCGGTGAGGTAGGCGTTGATGAACCCGTCCAGATCGCCGTCCATGACGGCGGTGATATTGCCGTTCTCAAACCCGGTGCGGGTGTCCTTGGCCAGGGTGTAGGGCATGAACACGTAGGAGCGGATCTGGCTGCCCCACTCGATCTTCATCTGCACGCCCTTGATGTCGGAGATCTTCTCCGCGTGCTGCTGGGCTTTCATTTCCATCAGCTTGGCCCGGAGCATCTTCATGCAGTTCTCCCGGTTCTGGACCTGGCTGCGCTCCTGCTGGGAGGACACCACCACGCCGGTGGGGCGATGAATGAGCCGCACGGCGGAGGAGGTCTTGTTGACGTGCTGTCCGCCGGCGCCGCTGGCCCGGTAGACCTGCATCTCAATATCCTCCTGCCGGATCTCCACGGAGTTGTCGTCCTCGATCTCCGGCATGACCTCCACAGCAGCGAAGGAGGTCTGCCGCCGGGCATTGGCGTCAAAGGGAGAGATGCGCACCAGCCGGTGGACGCCGTTTTCGCTGCGGAGGAAACCGTAGGCGTTCTCGCCCTCGATAGAGATGGCGGCGGACTTGATGCCCGCCTCATCGCCGTCCTCGTAGTCCAGAGTCTTGACGGTGAAATTGTGCCGCTCGCCCCAGCGGGTGTACATGCGGAAGAGCATCTGACACCAGTCCTGGGCCTCGGTGCCGCCGGCCCCGGCGTGGAGGGTGAGGATGGCGTTGTTGGCATCATACTCCCCGGTGAGAAGGGTGGCCAGGTTGGCCTCCTCCAGAGCGGACTCCAGATCGTGACAGCCCTCCTGGATCTCTGGGAGGAGGCTGGCATCGTCCTCCTCCATGGCCATCTCCACCAGAGTGGTCAGATCCTCCCACTGGGAGGTCAGGCGGGCATGGTTCTCCAGCTTGTTTTTCAGCTGCTTGGTCCGCTGCAGGACCTTCTGGGAGGCGGCCACATCGTTCCAGAAATTGGGGTCGCCGGTCTTCTCCTCCAGCTCCTCCACCTCCCGGCGGGCCCCCTCCAGGTCCAGGGCCGCCGCCAGCTTTTCCAGCCGGGGGCCGATGGTCCCCAGCTTTTGCTTATAGGTATCGTACTCGATAATAGGCATCAGGATTCCTCTTTCTCCATTTTATTACAAACTATATTATGCCATAAGAGCGGAAGACTGTAAAGGGGAAAATAGGGCGCAGAGCGCCGGGATGGGGCAAAAAAACGGCTATCGCGCCGTCCGGAGGGCGGCATCCACATTCTTCCCGATCCTCTCCAGAAGCCGGAACAGCTCCTCCTTCTCCTCGCCGGTAAATCCGGCCAGGAGCAGCTCCCCGTACGCCGCCTGAACGGCCCGGCCCTCCTCCACAATGGGCGCGGCCTGCTCCGTCAGATGCAGGTGGATGGTCTTCCGGTTGCCATCCCGCAGGCGGCGCTCCAGAAGCCTGCGGCCCGCCAGTGCATCAATGCCCACGGAGACATGGGATTTTGCCAGGTGCCGTTTCTCCACAATATCCCGGGCGGTGTCATACGCCGGGTTGTTGGCCAGAAACAGCAGGATGTCCATTTCCAGCTGGGTCAGCCCCCGGCGCTCCAGCAGGGGCGTAAACAGGCTGTTATATAGTTTGTGCAGTCCCTGGGAGCGGATCAGAAATGCGGGCAGCATGGTATTTCCCCTTCTCTCCGGTCGATTTTGACCGTAATATAGCACAGGAGCGGGACGCTGTCAAGATTTCTTAATTTTTCTTTAAACCCGGCTGACCCTCTTGCATTGGCAGCGGACCGGTGCTACAATATGGCGGGTTTCAGACCCGGACACATTTTGAATGAATTTGGGAGGAAACAACACTATGAGAAAGATGAACCGTATCGCGGCGCTGCTGGCCGCGGCAATCCTGACGCTGTCCCTGACCGCCTGCGGCGGCGGAGGCGGAAACGGCCAGACCGGCGGCAAGGATCCCCTGGTAGCCGCTCAGGAAAACATGAATGCTGCCGCCAGCATGGACGCGGTCATGACCATGAATATGGAGCTGGAGATGGGCGGTGAGACCGTGAAGACCGTCACCTCCATGGATATGACCATGTTCACCGAGCCCATGCGCATGCGGGTAGAGGCCTCTACGGAGGCAGCCGGCCAGAGCGCCGTGATCTCCATCTATGCCGAGGAGGCCGATGACGGTGGCTACATGATGTACATGAACGATGGCACAAACTGGTACTCCACCGCCGCCACGGCTGAGGACCTGAGCCAGTACGAGGTCAGCCAGAGCATGTCCGCCTACATCGACAGCGCCAGCAGCTTCAAGCAGGAAGGCACCGAAACTGTGGACGGCGTCAGCGCCTATAAGTACACCGGCGTCATCACCGGCCAGAACATGCAGGACGTCATAAAAGAGTCCGGTTCTCTGAACTCCCTGAGCAGCCTGGGTCTCAGCGAAGACCAGCTGGAGGAGATGCTGTCCGGTCTGGGCGACATCCCTGTGACGCTGTGGATCTCCGAGGCGGATCTGTACCCTGTGCGTTACGACATGGACATGACCGCCGTGATGGATGGGCTGATGAAGGCCGTGCTGGAGAGCCTGGGCGATCAGGCCCAGGGCCTGACCATGAGCGTTCCCGAGATGAGCATCACCATGACCTGCTCCAACTTCAACAGCGCCACCGATTTTACCATTCCCGAAGAGGCCAAGAACTAAGCTGAACCGTCCCGCCCTCCGCTTTCGCGGAGGGCGGTTTTTGCTTTCCGGCGGGGAGCGGTTGCCCCATCCGGCGTTTTGTGTTATAATCCCTTCCAGAATAAGGAGGAGATGCCCTATGAGCGGAACACTCTATCTGATCGCCACGCCCATTGGCAACCTGGGGGATCTGAGTCCCCGGGCGGCGTCCACGCTGGAGGCGGCGGACTTTATCGCCGCCGAGGACACCCGGGTGACTATGAAGCTGCTCAGCCACCTGGGACTGAGGAAACCCATGGTCAGCTATCATGAGCATAACAAGGCATCCGCCGGCCCGGCCATCCTTACACGGCTGCTGGCGGGAGAGAGCTGCGCCCTGGCTACCGATGCCGGCACGCCTGCCATCAGCGACCCCGGCGAGGATCTGGTGCGGCTGTGCGCTGAAAACGGAGTGACGGTCCAATCTGTCCCTGGCTGCTGCGCACTGATCTCTGCGCTGGCGGTCAGCGGGCTGCCCACAGGGCGGTTCGTATTCGAGGGTTTCCTGCCGGTCAATAAGGCGGAGCGGCGGGAGCGGCTGCGCAGCCTGCGGGGAGAGGAGCGAACCCTCATCCTTTACGAGGCCCCCCACCGGCTGCGGGCCACTCTGGCCGATCTGCTGTCCGCCCTGGGGGACCGGAGGGCCGCTCTGTGCCGGGAGCTGACCAAGCTGCACGAGGATACCATGCGCACCACTCTGGCCCAGGCGGCGGCATGGTATCAGGAAAATGAACCCCGGGGGGAATACGTCCTGGTGATCGCCGGGGCGGAGAAAGCGGAGGAATGCGCCGTTACCCTGGAGCAGGCCACCGCCCTGGTGCTGGAGCGGCGGGAGCGGGGGGAGCGGATGAAGGACGCCGTCCGGCAGGTAGCCGCCGACACGGGCCTGGGGCGGAATGAGCTGTACAGCGCCGCCCTGCAGGCCTCGCGGGAGCAATAGCGGATCTTGTAAAATCCTGTTGAACTATAGGGAAAATCTGCTATAATGGAAACATGGTTGGAAACCAAGCATTTTATGCCGGTACTAGGAGGTATCTATTGTGTTTTGTAAAAATTGTGGGAGGGAGATCCCCGAAAACGTCAAATTCTGCAGCGGATGCGGCACCCCCGTTTCGCCCCCGTCCCAGACGCCGGAGCAGCCCCCGGAACCACCGTCCGCTCCCGTTCAGCCTCCGGTACAGGAACCGGAAACGCCGACAGACGTTCCGCAGGAGAACGCTCCGGCGGAAAGCGCGCCGCAGGATGATCTGACCGCTGCATTGGAAGCCGCTCCGGAAACGGCGGAGACGGCGGTCGTTGTGGCTCCTCCGCCTGAGATCCAGCCGGTTCCATCGGACGGCGCCGTACCCCCCGTGCCTCCCGCGCCGAAGAAAAAGAAGACCGGCATCATCCTTCTGGCGGCAGCTGCGGCGGCGGTGGCCATTGTATTGATCGCTCTGCTGGTGAAGCTGCTGCCCTCCGGCGGCAGCGGGGCCTTTGCCTATCTGACGGAGGACGGAGAGCTGATGTTCCGGGCGGATCTGAAGGCGAAAACCAAGGCGGTGGAGCTGTCGGACGATGAGCCCGGCAATGTGTACTTCACCGCGGACGGCAAATACATCTACTTCATGGAGGGGGACGGCGGCGACACGGCCTCCCTCTACCGGATGGAAACGGCCAAGGCCGGCAAGAAGGACGCCTCCCCGGAAAAGGTATCCTCCGATGTCAGCCGCTACAGCGTCAGCCTGCTGCCCTCCGGCGGCGCAGTCTATATCCGGGGCTCCGGCAGCGATGGGCAGCTGCGCTGCTTCGATGGCAAGGAGAGCTATAAGCTGGCCAGCGGCGTAAGCGATTTCATTGTGGATGAGAAGGGAACCTACGCTTACTATGTCGACTATACGGAAACCGATTCATTGGATGGGTATTCCGCATCTCTTTACCGCATCCAGATCAAAGAGGGCGGAGAAAAGGAACGGCTCCTCAAGGA
>CAMWTG010000015.1 GCA_947177115.1 uncultured Clostridia bacterium | reverse complement strand
GGCAAGGCGGAGGACGCAGGCGGGCTGGCGCCCGCCAAGGACGACAACGCAGTCCGCGCCACATTTTGACCGCCGAACTTTACCGATTTTCGAGTGGGTCGACTATATATCCGTGCAGAAGCTTTTTTGCAAGGATAGCGCCCGCCCCAAAAGTACTTGTACAGAACAAAAACGCAAAAAAAGACGGCGCAACTGCAGCTGCACCGCCAGGATTGGATAAAATTATACTTGCGGAGCCGCCTGCGAGGAACGTTTCCTTTTGGAGCGTCCCTGCGGCGGGGCGGTCTGCGCTAAAACCGGCCCATCTGCCTGCGCTGGGCCGCAAATATATTCTGCGTGATTTTCTCCTGCTCCGCCTCGGTCAGTTCCAGGAACTGGCAGCCGTATTCAAACTGCGCGTTCTCCCGCTCGATAACGCGCAGCACCTGGCAGAACATGGCGGAAACCGGCCTGTCCTCCAGCAGTTTTACCTTCAGCAGGAATTTATCGCCGTTATGATAGCGGAATTCCGAGCCGATGCTGGCCCCGCCTACACTGATATTCAGCAGTTTGCAGGGCTTTTCCCCGGCGTTCAGTCCGCTGAACATGGCGGCAGTCGCATCAAGGTTCGTGTCCAGGCGAAAGAAGGCGCGGTCGTTCCCGGCCTTGGTTACCGTCAGATCCTCAACATGCCAAACCTTCTCCGGCAGAGGTGTGATAATGCCCTCCATGTAGACCGCCTTCCGCTCGTGGCCGCTGTATCCGCGGATGTTGACGCGGACGGGCTCGCTGTCCTGGGGGAGCTCCGTCTCGGAGTACTGGTGCAAGTCCGCCGTGTTTCCCCGCAGTCCCAGCAGCTTGGCGACAAAGAGCAGCCTGCCCTCAAAGGACGTTACCTCTACCCGCATCCCGGAATAGATATCCAGCTCCCCGCCGTCCGCCGGTTCCTTTTTTTCCGGCTCCGGCTCCTTCGTCTTCCTCCTGAACAAGTCAAACAGTTTCACGATATGCCTCCTTGACCCATTGCGTTTTCCTTACTTCTCAAACAGCTGCCGCATCTTCTTGTCCGCCCAGACAACCCTGTTCCGGCCCTGTTTTTTGGCATCGTACAGCATGGTGTCCGCGATTTTCAGGTAAGAGGCATAGGTGCTTTCCGCCTGGGGGATAACGGTGACGCCTCCGATGCTGACCGTGACCCATTGGGATACGGATGGATCGTGGGGGATGTGCAGATCCTCCACCGCCTGCCGGACCTGCTTGATATGGGCAAACGCTTTGTCCGTATCATCACCCATCATAAAGGCCACAAATTCCTCGCCGCCATACCGGGCGAAAAAGTCTGTGCTGCGGTGCAGATGGGTGGATACCGCTTTTGCAACGGCGGCAATGACCCTGTCTCCGGCGGGGTGCCCGAAGGTGTCATTGAAGACCTTGAAATGATCGATGTCAAACATGCAGATAGAGAACGGGACCTGCAGGCGGGTGGCCTCGTTCCATTTTACCGAGCTGTACCGGTCATGTTGCCGCCGGTTGGGGACCCCGGTCAGCTGGTCGGTCATGGACTGGCGCTCCACCTGCTTCCTGTAATTGTACAGCTTGATGTGCGTGCTGACTCTTGCCTTTACGATCAGCGGGGCGAAAGGCTTGGCGATATAGTCCACCGCCCCCAGCGTCAGCCCGTGCTGTTCGTTCTGCACATCGGAAAGGCCGGTGATCAGAATGACCGGGACGCTCTGGGTGACAATCTCCTCCTGCAGCTTTTTCAGCAGCGTGAAGCCGTCCATCCCCGGCATGATAACGTCCAGCAGGATCAGGGAAAAATCGCTGTTGCTTGCAAGACGAAGTCCGTCTTCCGCCGTCTGCGCAACGGTTACTTCGTAGTCCTCTTCCAGAATGGATCTCAGCTGTGCAGTTTGCAGGGCGCTGTCGTCAACGACCAATATTTTTTCCATATCTACATACACGCTCCCTTTCTATCATATGTGAGAATAAACGTTTATTTACAAGGGGACAAACACGCCCTTATACTGTTTCCGTTTCCTGTTGTTCCGGCGCCAGATAGCTGCTCAGGCCAGTGGACAGCAGCCGGAATACGGTTTCTTCGGTCTCGTGATCATTGGGCAGCACGCCCTCTGCCACATATTTGGCGTACATGACGGTGGAGGTGAGCACGTGGAGCCACAGCATATCCTGATTGATCTGCTGCAGACCGGGAAACGCGCTTAGGAATGCGCGGACCATTCCAACGAAGGCGGTGAAATAGGCCGCATCCCTATTCCTATCATATTCCGGAAAAAACGCGCTGTCACGAAATCTGTGATAGAAGATGGTTTCATCCGGACGGGACGTCCAGAACTGGAAGTAAGGCAGCCACAGGCTCTTTACCGCCTCTATGGGGTCGGCGAGCATCGCGCGTGGGTCGAAGGCCAGGCGCTCAAAGATCGCTGCCGCCTGCTTGTCCACATAAACGAAGCACTCCGCCATCAGCTCCTCCTTGCTGCTGAAATAGCGGTACAGCGCCCCGGGAGAGATCCCCGCCAGATCGCTGATATGCTGGATCCGTACGCCTTCCAGACCATATTGCCGCACGGCTTTCATTGCTGCGGAAATGATTCGGGTCCTTGTATCATCCAATGCGGCCACATCCCTTAACAAACAGATGGTTGCATTATACACTACTCTATTTCTGCTGGCAAGACCTATTTTCCCAAAAGCAGGGAAATCAATTTTGCCGGTCAGACAGCGCCTGTGTTAAGGATCTTTCCGTATCTCAATGTGCGCCGGGGAGATACGGAACAGATTCTAAGGCGAGGCATCCCGGCGGTGGACCATTTCCACCGCCGGGATGTCTGTTCATCTGGAAACTCTGCTGCTCTCCCGCTCCACCAACACCCAGGGCAGCTGCACGCTCTGGCAGTACTCGCCGTCCATCTGGCGCAGCAGGATCTCCGCCGCCGTGCGGCCCGCATTTTCGCCGCCGTGGGAGAGAGAGGTGATGGGGACCGGGGACAGTTCGCTGTAATAGCTGTTGTCAAAGCTGACGATGGCAACATCCTCCGGTACCCGGAGCCCCCGCTTCTGCAGCTGGAGCAGCAGGGAGTTGGCGATCTCATCGTTATAGCAGACGAAGGAGTCCACCTCGTCCAGAACCTCGTCCAGGTAGGCCCGGACAGAAGTATCGCTGCCCGAGAGAAAGCTCCTTTTCGTCTCGGTATTGTACCAATAGACATGCCGGTCCTTCAGCTGCAGGCCCTTTTCCCGCAAGCCCTCGGTATACCCGGCATAGCGGCCGTGGCCCTGGATGTCATCGGACTTGAAGATGCCGCCGATGCAGGCGCACCCCTTATCCGCCAGGTAGCAGGCCAGCTGCCGCCCGCCATCGGCATTGGCGTCCATGACAAAGTGGGCGCCGGGCAGATTGGCGTAACAGCCATGAATGAACACCAGGGGCACGCCTTGGTCCATCAGCTGCTGATAGAGATCCAGATTGGGATTGGGCAGGGCGCTCTTGGTGGCTTCCACCAGAATGCCATCCACCGGCTGTCCTAGCAGCTGGGTAAGAATCCGGCGTTCATTGGCTACTTGGTTCTGGGTGGCAAAGAGGGAGGGGGTGCAGCCGTGCTGGGAGAGGACGGTCTCCACCTCCCGGAGAATGCCGGGGAAGATATAGTCGCTGATATAGGTCGTAATAACGGCAATGGACCGGTGCTGCTTTTCTACGCTGCTGGTCTGCCGCAGGATGCGGGAACCGCTGCCCTGGCGGGTGGCGATAAGCCCCTCCCGGACCAGCAGGGCCAGCGCCTGCCGGACGGTCTGGCAGCTGACCTAATATTCCGCGGCAATGGCGAACTCTGTAGGCAGGGCCGCCGCATTGGCGTATTTCCCCGTTTGGATGTGGGCGCGCAGTGCGTCCGCAACGATCTGATATTTCGCGGCCATGACGGCATCCCTCCTTGCTTCATCAATAAAAACAGTATACAAGAGGTGCGGACAAATTGCAAGAGCTATTGCAAAAAAGCCGGAAAAAGGGGGTGAACAAATCGTGTTTGCCCGTTCCGGAGCAGAGCTGCAAAGGATCAAGAATCCGTTGATTTTCACAATATTTTTGAAAAAACGGGGGATTGATGAAATGATTTGTGCAAATCGCCGCGAGGGGAGTTGTAATAGAAAACAAAAAACATACAAATTATTTTTGAAGAAACATCGGCAAAAATAAATAAAATTCAATGAATGATGCGTCAGTTTTGAAATTAGCTAAAATATTTTTGCATTTTATTCGGCGATTTTTTTGGATTTGTCTTGTTTATCCGCACGAAAATGGAAATAGGTCCGTACAAATTGTTGACAAGAGGCAGAAAAGCAGATATACTTAGTGATGTCCCCAGGAACGGGACAAAAATAAAAATTGGATTGGAGTAAACAAACATGAAGAAGTTTTTTGCGTTGATCCTGTCTCTTGCCATGATCCTCGCGCTGGCCGCCTGCGGCGGCAACAACAACCAGCCCGCCAATGACACCCAGGCTCCCTCTGACACCCAGGAGCCCGCCAACAATGATGCGCAGGCGCCCGCTGATACCAATGAGCCCGCTGCGCCCGCCACCGGTGATCTGATCACCGTGGGCGTCATCAACAATGACCCCAACGAATCCGGCTACCGCACCGCCAACGATGCGGCCATGCGCGCCACCTTCACCGAGGAGAACGGCTACAAGGCCACCTTCTATAACAACAACGATGCCGCCCAGCAGATCGCCACTGCCCAGCAGATGGTGCAGGACGAAGTGGACTTCCTGCTGCTCTCCCCCGCCTCCACCACCGGCTGGGACACCGTGCTGCAGGATGCCCAGGCCGCCGGCACCCAGGTCATCCTCTTTGACCGTATGCTGGAAGCTGATGAGAGCATGTACGTAGCCGCCGTTGTTTCCGACATGCCCGCCGAGGGCAAGACCGCCGTTGACTGGCTGGCCGCCCAGGGTCTGGATGAGTACAACATCATCCACATCCAGGGCCACATGGGCTCCGATGCCCAGCTGGGCCGCACCGGCGCTCTGGACGAGAAGGTCGCCGCTGAGGCCAACTGGAATTACGTCACCCAGCAGACCGCCGACTGGGACGAGGCTACCGCCCGCACCATCACCCAGTCCGTCATCGACTCCGGCAAGCCCTTCAACGTGATTTATGCTGAGAACAACGGCATGGCCCGGGGCGCTGTGGCTGCTTTGGACGCCAACGGCATCACCCACGGCAAGGACGGCGATGTGATCGTCATGGGCTTCGACAGCGACAAGTGGGCTTTCGAGGCCGTGCTGGAGGGCAGCTGGAACTACATGGGTCTGTGCAACCCCCTGCAGGCAGACACCGTTGACAGCATCATCAAGGACCTGGTGGCCGGCAATGCTCCCGCTCAGAAGATCATCTACACTCCCGAGCAGGGCTTTGACTGCGAGACCCTCACCCAGGCCGATGTGGATACCTATGGTACCTGATCAGACAATCTGAATCATATACATGTGACCCGGCACGCGGCGCGGCATGTCAGCCGCGCCGCGTGTGGACTTTCTGAAAGGCGCTCCGCGAGGCGCAGAGCACAGCGAATCCTACTCAAAAAAGCTGCAAAACCCCTTTTTTGAAATCTAAAAGAACGGAGGCGTATCCCTATGCAGCAAGGCGCGGTATTGGAAATGCGCGGCATCTGCAAGTACTTCCCAGGTGTGCGCGCCCTTCAGGATGTGGATTTCACCCTACGGGAGGGAGAGATCCACGCCCTGATGGGAGAGAACGGCGCGGGCAAGTCCACGCTGATCAAGGTGCTCACCGGCGTGTATCCCAAGGATGGCGGCGAGGTCCGCATCAAGGGCGTGGAGGGCGCGGCGGTCATCCGCTCCCCCCAGGACGCCCAGAACGCCGGCATCAGCACCGTCTACCAGGAGATCACCCTGTGCCCCAACCTGACGGTGGCGGAAAACATGTACATCGGCCGCACCAAAGGGGCCGGGGCCAACTGGAAGGCCATGAACAGCGGCGCGGGGAAGATCCTGGAGTCCCTGGGCATCCCCGCCAGCCCCAAGCAGCAGCTGGGCACCTGCTCCATCGCTGTGCAGCAGATGGTGGCCATTGCCCGGGCGGTGGACATGGAGTGCAAGGTGCTCATCCTGGACGAGCCCACGTCCTCCCTGGATGAGCAGGAGGTCATCAAACTCTTCGGGCTCATGCGGGACCTGCGAGCCAAGGGGGTAGGCATCATCTTCGTCACCCACTTCCTGGAGCAGGTCTACGAGGTCTGTGACCGGATCACTGTCCTGCGGGACGGCCAGCTGGTAGGGGAGTACGTCATCGAGGATCTGCCCCGGGTTCAGCTGGTTTCCAAGATGCTGGGCAAGGAACTGGACGATATGGCCGACATCAAGAGCGAGGTAGGCGGCGGACAGATCGACATGGAGGGCGTCCCCGTGCTGGAGGCCGAGGGCCTGTGCAGCAGCGCGGGCATCAAACCCTTCGACTTCTCCATCCGCAAGGGCGAGGTTAACGGCTTCACCGGCCTGCTGGGTTCCGGCCGCAGCGAGTGCGTCCGGGCCATTTTCGGCGCAGACCGCGTCACTGGCGGCAATGTCAAGGTGGATGGCAGGGAGGTCAGGATCAAGAAGCCGCTGGACGCCATGAAGCAGGGCATTGGCTATCTGCCCGAGGACCGGAAGGGCGATGGCATTGTAGGCGACCTCTCCGTCCGGGAAAACATCATCCTGGCCCTCCAGGTGATGAAGGGCTTCTTCCGCCCCTTCTCCAGGGCCCAGGCGGAGGCGTTTGCCGATGAGTACATCAAGCTGCTGGAGATCAAGACTGCTTCGGCGGATACCCCCATCAAGTCCCTCTCCGGCGGCAACCAGCAGAAATGCATCCTGGCCCGCTGGCTCCTCACCGACCCCAGATATCTGATCCTGGATGAACCCACCCGGGGCATTGATATCGGCACTAAAATCGAGATCCAGAAGCTGGTCCTCAAACTGGCTGCGGAGGGTAAGAGCGTCACCTTCATTTCTTCGGAAATTGATGAGATGCTGCGCACCTGCTCCCGGCTTATCGTTATGCGGGACCGGAAGGCGGTGGGCGAGCTGAAAGGCGCGGACCTGACTCAGTCCAAGATCATGGCTACTATTGCAGGAGGTGACGAATAATGGCGGCTCCCGTGAAAGATCCTAAAATCCAAGTAAAGCGGCCCGATGAAAGCATTTTCAAGCGGCTCACCCGGCACCAGTTGTTTATTCCTCTGGCGGCGCTGGCGCTGCTGGTGCTGTTTAACCTAATCGCAGACCCGACCTTCTTTGCGGTCACGGTCAAAGAGAACAGTCTGGGCAATCCGGTGCTCAGCGGCAACATCATTTCCGTTCTGGACAATGCCTCTGAGCTGGTCATTCTGGCAATCGGCATGACGTTGGTGACCGCTTCCTCCGGCGGGCAGGACATCTCTGTGGGCGCGGCCATGGCTATCGCCGGCAGCGTCATTCTCCGGATGGTCTGCGGCGGACAGGTTTCCGCAGACACCATGCAGACGCCCCTGGTCCTGGCTGTCCTTGTGGGTATTCTGGTGAGCATGATCTTCGGCGCGTTCAATGGTGCGCTGGTGGCCTACTTCAAGATCCAGCCTATGGTGGCCACCCTGATCCTTTTCACCGCCGGCCGCTCCATTGCCGCCTGGATTAACAACAACCAGCTGCCCATCATCAACGATCTGGGCTTCAAGTACGCCGGGACCTTCCTCCCCGGTATCCCTGTCCCCACCCCCATCTTCATCACGATCCTTGTGATCCTGCTGTTCTGGCTGGCGCTGAAATTCACCAACCTGGGACTCTATACCCAGTCGGTGGGCATCAACGCCAACTCCTCCCGGCTCAACGGCCTGGACCCCAAGCTCATCAAGCTTCTTACCTATGTGATCCTGGGTGTATGCGTAGCTATCGCCGGTTTTGTCCGCGTCAGCCGCAGCGGCTCCATCAACTACTCCCGCATCGCGGAGAACATCGAAATGGACGCCATTCTGGCCGTGGCCCTGGGGGGCAACGCCCTGTCCGGCGGCAAGTTCAACATCTACGGTTCTATTTTGGGTGCTTACGTGATCCAGTTCCTCACCACTACGCTTTATAAGTACGAGGTGCCCTCCACGGCCCTGCCCGCCTATAAGGCGGTGGTGGTCATTCTGCTGGTGGTGCTCAGCGCCCCGGTGGTTCAGGAGAAGCTGGCCAGCGTGAGGAAAGCGCCGGCCAAGGCTGCAAAGGAGGTGTCCTGACATGCCGAAAGGGATCGCAGTTGATAAGCAGGGGCGGATCAAGGAACGGGCCGCCATGAGCGACACCAACCTGCTGCTGACCATCACGGTGGTGGTTTTCTTCGTGCTGTATCTGTCCGCCGTGTTTTTCCTGGGTGGCGGCTTCACCAAACCTCAGAATTTCCTGAATATCCTGAACAATAATGCCTCCCTCATCGTCCTGTCTTGCGGCATGAGCCTGGTGATGATCACCGGCGGTATTGACATCAGCGTGGGCGCCATCACATGCCTGGTGTGCATGGTCAGTGCGGTGAATCTGGAGAAGCAGGGCGGAAATATGCTCACGGTGATCCTCATCGGCCTGGGCATTGGTCTGGCCTTCGGCGTGGTCCAGGGGTTCCTGGTGGCCCATCTGGGCATCCAGCCCTTCATTATCTCCCTGGCAGGCATGTTCTTCGCCAAGGGTATGACTACTATTGTCAGTAAAGAACCTGTACGGGTGACCAACGAAGGCTTTCTGGCGGTGAAGGAGACCCGTATCACCGTTCCTGGCCTGGGTTCCGCCAACAAGCTGGGCCAGTATGTCCCGGCCTATGTGGAGGTGGGGGTGGTCATTGCCCTGCTGGTGGTGGTCCTCCTCTTCTGCCTGCTGCGCTGGACTAAGCTGGGCCGCAGCTTCTACGCCGTGGGCGGCAACAGCCAGAGCGCCAACATGCTGGGTATCAATGTGCGCCGGACCAGGTTCCTGGCCCATGTGCTGTGCGGGCTGCTGGCAGGTCTTGGCGGCATCCTCTACTTCCTCCATGTTGGCAGCGGCGATGTAGCCAACGGCGCGGGGGATGAGATGAACGCCATTGCCTCCTCCATTATCGGCGGTACCCTGCTCACCGGCGGCGTGGGCAACGTGGCCGGCACTTTCTTCGGCGTGCTGAGCCTGAATACTATCAAGCGGATTGTCTCCTCCCTTGGCTTTGACGAGGCCTGGTGGTCCAATATCACGGTGGCTGCTATGCTCTGCCTGTTCCTGGTGATCCAGAGCGTAGTCCTGCTGCGGAAGAACAAGAGCAAACAGTAAGAAAAAAGTCTGAAAGCGTCCCGGCGGTGGATACCGCTGCCGGGACGTTTTTTATAAAAACCGTACAAAAAACGGACAAATTGGGCGCGGCAGATCCGGGAATGGCTGCGGATACCGGGGAAAATGGGCCAATGCACGTTTGCTCTTGTGCGGGCTGTTAGGGGAATCTGAAAAAACAAGGCGGTGTTTGTGCAGATTGATGTCCTGGTGCAAAGTGAAGTGCCTTCATACGGACAAATTATTTTTGTGGTATTTTTATATTAATTAATGTGTTGTTAAAAAATAAAAGACTTATTCGGCTTTTTGTGCCGGAGTATCTGCGTATCTTGTAGAGACTTCTGGAATTTGTATTGTCCATCGCCACAAAGATGGGAGAAGTACGTACAAATTATTGACAAACGGGAAAAAAGCCGGTATACTGAAATTACCATCAGAGGAGGACGCCTGGTGCGTCTCCTTTTTTCCACGGCCCCGTCCGGGGGGCCGGACGGACATAACAGAAAGGAAGAAACGATATGGAAACAATGATTCGGGAGGTCATTGAGCAGGGCAAAGCTTGTCTGGGGATCGAGCTGGGCTCCACCCGCATCAAGGCGGTGCTCATCGGAGAGGACCATGCCCCCATCGCCTCCGGCGGCCATACCTGGGAGAATCGGTATGAGGGCGGTGTGTGGACCTACTCCCTGGAGGCGGTGTGGACCGGGCTGCGAGATGCTTACGCCAACCTGGCCGCGGACGTGCGGGAGAAGTATGGCGTGGAGCTGAAGCGGGTAGCCGCCATGGGCGTGTCCGGCATGATGCACGGCTACCTGCCCTTTGATGGAGAAGGAAAGCTGCTGGCCCCCTTCCGCACCTGGCGCAACACCACCACCGGGCAGGCGGCGGCGGAGCTGACGGAGAAATTCAAGTTCAACATTCCCCAGCGTTGGTCCATTGCCCATCTCCATCAGGCGGTGCTCAACCACGAGCCCCACGTCAAGGACGTGCGCTTCCTTACCACCCTGGCGGGTTACGTCCACTGGCAGCTCACCGGCGAGAAGGTCATGGGCGTGGGCGAGGCCTCCGGCATGTTCCCTATCGACAGCGGCAAACTGGACTTTGACCAGACAATGATCGACCAGTACGATGCCCTGGTGTCCGGTCTGGGCTATCCCTGGAAGCTGCGGGACCTGCTGCCCAAGGTCCTGCCCGCCGGCGTACAGGCCGGGACTATGACCGAGGCCGGCGCGAAGCTCCTGGATCCCAGCGGCACGCTGGAAGCCGGTTTCCCCCTGTGCCCCCCCGAGGGCGATGCGGGCACCGGCATGGCGGCCACCAACGCAGTGGCCGTCCGGACGGGCAATGTGTCCGCAGGCACCTCCGTGTTCGCCATGGTGGTGCTGGAGAAGCCCCTCAGCAAGGTTTACGAGGAGATCGACATGGTGACCACGCCCGCCGGTATGCCGGTGGCCATGGTCCACTGCAACAACTGCACCAACGAGATCAACGCCTGGGTCTCCCTGTTCCAGGAGATGATGGCCGCTGTAGGCCATGAGGTGGACCAGGGTCCCATTTTCGAGGCCATGTTCCGCGCGGCCCTCAATGGCGAGAAGGACGGGGGCGGAACGGTGCTGTACAATTTTCTCTCCGGCGAGCCTGTGGCGGGCCTGACGGCAGGCCGTCCCCTGCTGGCCCGGACGCCGGAGGCGAAGATGACCTTTGCCAATTTCTCCCGGGTACAGCTCTACTCCGCCCTGGCGGCGCTGAAGCTGGGCCTGGACATCCTGAACAAGGAGCATGTAGCCCTGGACCGCCTGCTGGGCCACGGCGGCTATTTCAAGACCCCCGAGGCCGGACAGCGGATGCTGGCTGCGGCTGCGGGCGCACCGGTGTCCGTCATGGAGACGGCAGGAGAGGGAGGCCCCTGGGGCATGGCCCTGCTGGCAGCGTACAGCGTTGGCAAGACCGGCGGCCAGAGCCTGGAGGATTATCTGGAGAACAGAGTCTTCGCCGGCCAGCCGGTGACCACCATCCAGCCGGATGCCGAAGACGCGGCGGGCTTCACCGCATACATGGAGCGCTTCGTCAGGGCCATGCCCGCCGAGCGGGCAGCGGTGGAGCATTTGCAGTAACCGCTAGGCCCTCTCCGTCACGGCTTCGCTGTGCCGCCTCTCCCAGTGGGAGAGGCAAGAGATACAATGTTTAGCCAGTCCCTTGGCTCCCCTTCTGGAGGAGCTGTCAGCCGCAGGCTGACTGAGAGGGTGTCATATTTTTGACATATTACCAATCATAAACTATATTTTGGGAGGAAATCACCATGAAAAACATGCAGTTTTGGTTCGTAGTTGGCAGTCAGTTCCTGTACGGTCCCGAGGTCCTGGACACCGTGGCCGCCCGCGCCGCCGAGATGGCGGAAAAGCTCAGCAAGGTCCTGCCCTATCCCCTGATCTACAAGGTCACCGCCAAGACCAACAAGGAGATCGCCGATGTGGTGAAGGAAGCCAACTACGATGATTCCTGCGCCGGCATCATCACCTGGTGCCACACCTTCTCTCCCAGCAAGATGTGGATCAACGGCTTCGTGGACCTCCAGAAGCCCTACTGCCACTTTGCCACCCAGTACAACAAGGAGATCCCCAACGAGGAGATCGACATGGACTTCATGAACCTGAACCAGGCCGCCCACGGCGACCGGGAGCACGGCTTCATTGCCGCCCGCCTGCGGATGCCCCGTAAGATCATCGCCGGGTACTGGCAGGATGAGAAGGTCCAGAAGCGTATCGGCGATTGGATGAAGGCAGCCGTGGGCGCCGCCGTGTCCAAGAGCATGAAGGTCATGCGCTTCGGCGACAACATGCGGGAAGTGGCCGTCACCGAGGGAGACAAGGTGGAGGTCCAGGCCAAGCTGGGCTGGCAGGTGAACACCTGGGCCGTGGGCGACCTGGTCAAGGAGATGAACGCCGTCACCGATGCCGAGATCGATGCGCTGATGGCGGAGTATCAGGCTCAGTACGACATGTCTACCGATAAGATCGACCATGTGCGCTATCAGGCCCGGGAAGAGATCGCCATGAAGAAGATGATGGACCGGGAGGGCTGCATGGCCTTCTCCAACACCTTCCAGGATCTCTACGGCATGGAGCAGCTGCCCGGTCTGGCCAGCCAGCACCTGATGAGCCAGGGCTACGGCTACGGCGGCGAGGGCGACTGGAAGGTCTCCGCCATGACCGCCATCATGAAGGCCATGGGCGAGGACGGCAACGGATGCTCCCTGTTTATGGAGGACTATACCTATCACCTGGAGGAAGGCCGGGAGTACAGCCTGGGCGCCCACATGCTGGAGGTCTGCCCCTGCTGCGCCGCCGGAAAGCCCCGGATCGAGACTCATCACCTGGGCATCGGTATGAACGAGAAGGATCCCGCCCGTCTGGTGTTCGAGGGCAAGGAAGGCGATGCCATCGTGGTCAGCCTCATCGACATGGGCGGCCGCCTGCGGCTGATCTGCCAGGACATCCACTGCGTCAAGCCCATTATGCCCATGCCCAACCTGCCTGTGGCGCGGGTCATGTGGCAGGCGGAGCCCAGTCTGACCACCGGTGTGGAGTGCTGGATCACCGCCGGCGGCGCACACCACACGGTGCTCTCCTACGATGTTACTGCGGAGCAGATGAAGGATTGGTGCGCCATGATGGATATCGAGTTTGTCCACATCTCCAAGGATACCACCGTGGAGAGCCTGGAGCACGACCTGTTCCTGTCCGACCTGGCCTGGAAACTGAAATAAGCGTTCCGGCAGAGTGAGGCCCGCCTGCTCTCATGAGGGAGCCCGCGATTGCCGGGTCAGGTAAAATACGGTAAAAAGACCCCCGCGCACACCCTGCCGGAAGATTTTCCGGCAGGGTGTGCGCGGGGGATGCTTTTGCAGCTATAGTCGAGACACTTTTCTGTTAATAAGACAGCATGCAGCTTTGCTGCCGGGCAGATTTACTGTCAATCCTCCTGTTCTTGTCCATTGCGTTTTGCCATAGCCATCCGGACGGTGACAAACGCAAACACCGGCAGTGTGATCAGTATCACGATGCCAAGCGTCCGTATCACCGCATCCGGTACTCCGGCCCACAGCAGTTGGAACAGCCCCAGCAGTACCGCTGCGGTTCCCAGTACAATCCGGCTGAACGCCCGAACCCGTTTTATGTTCATGTCTTCCCCTCCCCGTTTTTCCGGCCCTTTCCAAACGCACCCCGCATCTCCAGGGCGCAGGCCAACCCCATGAGGAAAAGCTGCGCCCCATGGGGGATCCATCCCGCCTCCCCCAGCAGGATGGCGGCGGACAGCAACAGCAGGCCCGCACTGACGTACATATTCCAGGATGTTTTTTCACACGCTTCTCCCTCCTTACCGGTCCTGCCGCTCCAGCTCCTTGATCTTCCAGGAGCACTGCCAGATGGCCCGCAGCATGACGGTCAATATCACGATATAAATTCCCACCAGCCCCCGGGAGAACATGTCCCCCGGATAATGGAACAACAGATTCCACGCGCTGAACGAGCACAGAAACACCAGGCAAAAGGCCCAGAGGAACATGCCCCGAATGCGCCGGTACATCTCGACCTTGGAGGCCGTGTCGGTATAGACCTCAAAGGGGCCGTCCTCGGCCCGCTTGCGCAGGTATACCCACCGCCCCCACCGCTGAAGGATCTCCACGTCCATCTCGTTCATGAAGATCACGTAATCCTCGTAGTTTTTGGCGAAGATGCCCTTCCCCGGCAGGAGGTCGATCTGATAGATATACTCCCCTGGGCGGCAGGGGACAAAGGTGACCACCCCCAAAAAGAAGCCGGTCATAGCCCAGCCCTGCTGGCACCAGTCGTTGAGCCAGTCCTGCTCCTCGTCCTTGTCAAAGGTGAATTTCCAACGGATCATGTCTCGTCCTCCATTTTTTCGCCGTTCTGCACCAGCTCCCGCAGCCGCCGCAGCTCGGCGGAAAATGCCTCCCGGCCCGCTTCGGTAATGACGTACTCCTTCTTCTTCCGGGAACCCAGCTCCGCGCTGTAAAGCGCGATCCATCCTCTCTCCAGCAGGGAGTTGATGGCCCCGTACAGGGTCCCGGGGCCCAGGTTGACCCGTCCCCCGGTCATCTCCGCCGCCTCCTGAATGATGCCGTAGCCGTGAATCGGCCTGCGCACCGCCAGCAGGATATAGAACAGGGCTTCCGTCAGGGGTTGATACTTATTCTCCACGGCGCTTCCACTTCCGTATCTTTTTGGCGGTCTTCTCCGGCAGCAGCGCCGCGATGAAGAACAGGCACCCCAGCCCCAGCGCGGCCCCCATCAGTACATCCGGCACGCCCGGCAGCAGGTTGTTTGCCGCCAGGTAAATGACCCCGCACAGTCCGCCCGCCATGGCGAATTTCCGCTTTTCTTCATTCATGATACATACCTCCATCAATAGCTTGGCTGATATATCGTCCCTCGATGCATTTAATATATCACTTGCCGATAGATTTGTCAAGGAGGAATATAAAAAGCCCGGGGCGGATCTCTCCGCCCCGGGCGCCGGTCACTGTTCCGCACCTGTGATGTAGGCGTCAAACAGCTTTTTCAATTCTTCTGGCGTATAGGCCTTATCGGGATGTTCTTCAATGATACGCATCAGATCATAGACAGTTGCTTTCTGAATCAAAACAACTTCTTTTTCGGCAGGCATATTCTCAGCCTCCTTTCACTGGATGGTATCATTATACCATAACCACTGCTGTTTTACAATGGACTTTTTGGAATCTGCATCAAGTCAACGCAGCAGCGGCCAGATACTGACCCGGGTCCAGATAGGTGTCCCCGTCCCGCAGCTCGAAGTGGAGCACTGCGCCGGTGGCCCGGCCGGAAACGCCTACCTCGGCGATCTTCTCACCCATGGCAACGCTGCTGCCCTCGGATACGGCAACACTGCTGCAATGCGCGTAGAGGGTGGAATATCCGTTTGCATGGCTGAGCACGATGTAATTGCCCAGGCTGGAATCAAATCCAACCTCACTGACTGTACCATCGGCAAAAGCCGCCACATCCGTACCCTTCGCCGCCGCCAGGTCAACACCGTAGTGGAACTGGTTGCTGCCCTGACCAAAGGCGGCAGACAGCCGTCCCTGTACGGGAGTGCAGTAATCAAAGCCCAGGTCCTGCTTCTCTGTGCGATAGGCTTTCAGCGGCGCGGGCTCGACAGCCAGCCCCATGAGCTTGCCGTCCTGGTCATATTGGGCATACACCGTCAGGCCGTCTTCTCCGGCATAGGAGTCCGCATAGCTGAACGCGCCGCCGTCAGGCTTGAGATCCGCGAAGGAACGGACCGGCTGACCGTTGAAAATCAAAGCGCCCATGCCGCTCTCGCGGGGCAGGTAGGTCAGGCCGTACTCCTCATATCGGGCGAAGATCTCCTCGAAGGATTTCCCATGCTCACCGGTTCCTTCGGCGGTAGTAGCTTCGATACCATTGGCAGGTGCGGCGCTGTTCTGATTCTCATAAGGATCCGCACCGGCGTCATTGCTGGCGGTCACCTGGGGAGTGCCGTTGCCGTTGAATGCGGCGGCTTCGATCAGGACCTGGTCAAAGCCCGCATCGCCCTTTGCCGCCACGCCGATCAGGTCCCCCATGGTGTCATAGGACCCGTCCGGGTTGTAGATCACAGAGCGCAGGGTGTGGACGTCCACCACGCCGTCCGGATTGGTGTAGACGTACTGGACAGAGTAGCCCGAATCTCCCACCGGCGCGCCATCCACAAAGGTGCGGATCAACTGGCCGTTGTAGGTCATCAGGTTCGCGTTGCCGCCGATACCGAAAGCTTTCAGCTCCTCCAGCAGTGCCGCCTCGTCCAGCGTCTTGGGCGCAACGGAGACCATATTGCTCTCGTCAAAGGTTGACGCGATCACCATCTCCAGCGGAGCGTCAGACCCCAGCATGGCATCCTCTACCTCGTTGCCGTTCCTGTCGATGATGGTCTTGGAGTACAGCGCCCCGTTCTTGATGTCCTCCAGGATACCCTCGTACATGGCGATGGTCTCGTCCACCTTCTCCTGGTCCCAGGTGAACCAGCCAGTGGATGGTGTCCAGCCCTTGGAGCCAATGACCTCCTGCAGGTCCTTCTTTTCCTGCTCCAGCCACGCCTTGTACTCCTCGTAGGTCCACCACTCTACCTGCCAGTCATCGCCCCAGCTGCCGTACTCGGCATGGTAGCGCTCCTCGCTCATCCAGGTCCTGCCGTTGTCCACGGAATACAGCTTCTCGCCGTTTTCTCCGTTGGACATCATCATCACGCTGTCATCCTTCTCGGTCTCCACATAGGCAGTGACCGGCGCATTCTGATCCTGGCGAGGCAGTTCAGAAGGAGCGTCCTCCGGCGCGGCGGAGGCGAATACGGTCGTGGTGATGCTCATGACCACCAGCACCGCGATCAGCGCGGTGATCGAAATATGCTTGCGTTTCATGATTGCTTTGATCCTTTCTTCCAGGGCGTGACCGCTGAAATGGCTGCCGGAGGGACTCCACCGCCCCCGCCGCTCCTCCAGGTTCAGCAGAGCCAGAGCGTACCGCTCCCGATCCGCGCCGGAGCGGAGCACCGCTTCATCGCAGCTCAGCTCCATATCCCGGTTGGCCAGAACGTACATGGCCCAGGCCATGGGATTGAACCAGTGAAGGCACAGCGCGGCGGCGAGAAAAACTTTCCGCAGCGGGTCAAAACGCCGGATATGGGTGTGTTCGTGTGCCAGGACGCAGGACAGGGTTTCCCTGTCCCGCCAGTCCATTCCGCTGGGCAGCAGGATCACGGGATACAGTACGCCGTAGGTCAAGGGCGCGGCGACCCGATCGCTGACCCGGGCCTGCACCGGGCGGCGCAGGGGATGGGCTGCCAGCCAATCCAGAACGAAGCCGTCCCGGCAGGGCAGGGAGGAGGCGTAGATCCGGCGGCTGCGGAGATGGCTCCACAGAAAGCCTCCTGCCAGCAGCAGCGCGGCTCCCAGCCAGAGGCAGAGCAGCACGGCGTTCCAGTCTGGGCGCGGAAGGGCCGGCAGCGAAGAGGACAGCGTACAGGCGGCATCCTCCGCCAAAGGGGTGACATACACTTCCCGGACCAGCGCGGTACCGTCCATCAGGCTGACGGCCTGGGGGTGTACGGCGTGTACGGTGGCAGGGGCGGTGGCCAGCTCCGGCAGCCACCGCCGGATGCTCACCGGCGAAGGAATATCCACCGGCATCAGCAGCCGGACCAGCACGAGGTCCCACAGCAAGCAGAAGGCCCGCCGGGGCGTCCGGTCCTGGAACCGCAGCCGCAGGATCATCACCGCCAAGATCATCACGGCGGCGGACAGGGACGCCTGTCCCAAGGCGGTCAGCAGCTCCATGCTCATTTCATCTCCTCCACCATCCGCCGCAGCCGGGCGATCTCCTCTCCGGACAGCGTCTTGCCGTCCAGCAGGGAGGCCACCAGCAGATCCGGGGACCCGCCATACATCCGGTCAATGAGCCCCCTGGTTTCCCGCCGCCGTACATCCTCCCGGGATGCCAGGGCCCGGCACCGGAATCCCGGTTCCGTCCGCTCCACCAAGCCCTTTTCCACGCACTTTTTCAGTACGGTGTAGGTGGTGGTCTTGCTCCAGCCTGCCAGAGAGGCGGCCCGGAGGGCTACCTCCTTAGCGGTCAGCTCCCCGCCGTCCCACAGAATGTCCAGTATTTTCAGCTCGCTGTCAAAAATCTTGTATTCCATGTCTGTTGCTCCTTTGCAGATATTCTATCGCGATAGAATATCTGCATTCTACTACGATAGAACAGACTTGTCAAGGGGGTGTGGAAATTTTTTGCCATTGCTTCAAAAAGAGGCGGGAGCCGCCGGAAGGCGGTTCCCGCTCTTGTCTGCGTTATCCGGCGGCTTTCTCCGCCTTGGCCCGCTCCTTGCGGCGGGCGTTCTCCTGGATCTTGCGTACCGCCTTCCGGTAGCGTTCGGCAATGGGACCGGCCTCTTTGTAAATGGCGGCCTTGCCGGTCCACTGGAGTCCGTCTTTTTCCACGGTGACGGCCATATACAGCCGCCTGTGCTCGGGGCATTTGCACCGCACTACCTGTTCGGTAGGCGTGGTCCGCACCCAGCGGCCCGCCAGCAGCGGCTGGCCGCACAGGGGACACTGGGGCCGCTCCACTTCCCGCCGGTTCTTGCAGGCCCAGCGGCCATCGTAGCTGCCCAGCTCTAGCTCCCACAGGGGCGGCAGGCCCTTCTGCTTGGGGGGGCGGTGGAACATGGTCATGCCCTCAAATTTATCCAGCATGGCCTGATAGACCAGGATGGTGTAGTAGGTGTCGTTCCAGGCGGAGTGGAAATCCAGATCCGTATCCAGCCCCAGCTCCGTTACCGCCTTCTCCAGGGAGGGCTGACAGCCTAGGTTGCCCTCGATAAGCTTCTGGTACATATACTGCAGGTCGAAGTATTCGCATTTCCAGTCCGCATCAAAGGACAGCTTGTGGAAGGCGAAATTAGCCAGCAGCACCTCCACATCGTTGTTCCCCCATTCCACAAACACCGGGTCCGGCCCGCACCACCGCAAAAACGCGGGGCCCAGATCCAGAAACCCGGGCGCATCGGCCAGCAGGGAACGGAGCTCCTCCCGCTCATAGGGCAGCAGGCGGTAGGTGCGGCTCTCGATCTTGCGGCTGGCCTTGGGATGGATATAGCTGTGGAAGGAATCCAGCATGGCGCCGGAACCCTGCTCCACCTTCATGGCGGCTACCTCCAGCAGTTCATGGAACGGGACTCTCTCCCCGTCCCTGTTTCGGTAGAAAGTGGTATTCCATTCCAAATCCAGAAAAATCAATACACCCATTGCCTCATCGCTCCCGCTC
>CAMWTG010000014.1 GCA_947177115.1 uncultured Clostridia bacterium | reverse complement strand
TCTGTCCCCTTTTCTGTTTTTGACTTCCTTTAACTGCGTGTTTGGACACTCCCCCGCGGCTTTCGCATATTGACATTTCCGGCGTATTTGCTAGAATATGCTTATTCTGGTGATTCAAGGAGGATATCATGTTCCATTCCAAAATTCTCACCGGCAAGATATTGCTGTGCATATGCGAGATCCTGGTGGGCATCCTGCTGCTTATTGACCCGGAAGCATTCACAACGGCCATCATCACCGGACTGGGGCTGATCCTGTTTGCTTTGGGCGCCATTTCGGTGTTCAGCTATTTCCGGACCCCGCCGGCGGAGGCACAGCAGGGGCGGGGGCTGGTTAGGGGCCTGTGCGCCATCCTGGGGGGAATGTTCTGCATTTTCCGGTCCAATTGGTTCGTGCTTACCTTCCCGCTGCTGACCATGATGTATGGCGTCTCCATCCTGTTCATTGGTCTTACCCGGGTACAGTGGGCGGTGGACATGCTCCGCATGAAGCGGGAGCGGTGGCCCTTTGCCATGATCAGCGCGGCGATTTCCGTCACTGCGGGGACCGTGATCCTTCTGGACCCCTTCGGCGCCGCCGGCCTTTTATGGCGGTTTGTGGCCATCGCGCTACTGGTGGAGGCCCTGGTGGATCTGGGCGTGATGATCTTCATGCACCGCAGCGGAGATATCTTCCTGTAAGGGCGTGGCGTCCATGAAGAAGACCTATGTCACCACCATGCCGGACCAGGCGGGAGCATTCCTGCGGGCCAGCCGCCTGATCGCGGAGCTGGGCCTCAATATCACCAGGGTCAGCTACAACAAGGCCATCGATGCCCACACCCTGTTCATTGAGGTGGAGGGTTCCCGTTCCGGGCTGGAACAGGCTACCGTCCGTCTGGCGGAGATCGGCTGCCTCCAAAGCGATATGGGCGGCGGGAGCGTGGTGCTGACGGAATTCCGCCTGCGGGATGTGCCCGGCAGTGTCACCGCCGTGCTGGAGCTGATCGAGCAGTACGGCTTCAACATCTCCTACCTCAGTTCCCAGGGCAACGGGACCGGGTGGCAGCTGTTTAAGATGGGGCTCTTTGTAGAGAGGCCGGAGCGTTTCTCCTGGTTCCTGGAGGAGGCGTCCCTTCTGTGCCCGGTGCGTGTCATTGATTATGACAAAACAGAGAAAATTCTGGACAACAGCATCTTCTATATCTCCTTTGCCAACGAGCTGGCCGGGCGGATGGAGCTGCCGGAGGAGCGCCGGATGGAATTGGTTATCGATGCCAACCGGGCCATGCAGCTGCTGGACGAACGGGGAGAAAGTTTCCACAAGACTTTTGATTATATCCGCGGCTTTGGCGAGGCTCTGGCACGATGCCGGGGGGACGCCTTCCAGCCGCGGGTCACCGGTTATGATCTTGGAGAGGACCTGCACATGGTCCTTATTGAGCCGCCCTGCGGCAGCAACACCTGCGTTCTCCGCCATCAGGGGAGATATCTCTTCATTGACACCGGCTATGCCTGCTACCGGCGGGAGATGCTGGCCCTGTTCCGCCGCCTGCTGGCGGATTTCGACACAGCGCCCAGAGAGGCCCTTATTACGCACGCGGATGTGGATCACTGCGGATTGCTGGATCTGTTCGATGCCGTATATCTCAGCAGAAAGAGCAGGGATTCCCTGCTGATGGAGCGGACGGCCCGGGGCGGTTTCCGGGAGCGGAACCCCCTCCACGCCCCGTATATCCGCATATGCAAGGCCCTTACCGCCTACCAGCCCGCTTCGCCGGAAAAGCTGCGGGTCATTGCCGGCGTCAGCACGCCCCAGACGGTCCTCCTGGAGGAAAGCGGGCGCTGGTCCTTCGGCGATCTGGACTTTCAGGTCTGGGAGGGACAGGGGGGCCATCTGCCCGGGGAACTGGTCCTGATCGAACGGCAGCGGAGGCTGGTATTTACCGGGGATATATTGGTAAACATCCATGGATTAACGGAAGAACAGGCCCACTACAACCACTACGCCCCCTATCTGATGACCAGCGTGGATACGGACCCGGCTCTGTGCGCCCTGGAGCGGAAGGAGCTGCGCCGGGTGCTGGGTCCTGGAAACTGGAGCGTTTTCGGCGGGCATGGACCGAAAATGGAGCTGCAAATATAGCCGGCCACCTGCAAAGCACAAAGGACAGAGGGGAGCCGCATACGGCGGCCTGGCTCCAATGTATTTGCGATGCCCCAATGACAACAGAAGAGAGCCCGTACAGGCGATCTCGCCTGTACGGGCTCTTTGCATATCCAAACCGCTTTCCGGTCAGCGCAGCAGGATGGTTTTGATCTCGTAGGGCTTGGTGAGGAACCGGACCTTGCCGTCCTCCACGGACAGCTCCTCCTCGATCTCCTCCAGCAGGTTGCAGCTGTAAGCCTTGGTCACGCCGGCGGGAACATGCAGCACCGTCTTGGTCCGGGCGTTTTCGCTCTCGTAGAGGCGCAGGACCGTGCCCTGGCCGTCCTCGGCCTGCTTGACAGTTTCCAGCACCACGTTGGCCTGCTCCACGGAGGCGAAGGAAAACACCGCGCCGGGCGCACCGCCCTCCACCGTCCGCAGGGGCTGGTTGAGGAAGTAGCTCTCCCGCACGGTCCCGGCATCCCGCCAGGTGCCCCCGTGGGGATACAGGGCGTAGGTGAATACGTGCTCCTCCTGGTCCGCCACCGGGTTGGGCTCGATGCCGGATTTCAGCAGGGTCAGGCCGATCACGCCGTCCCGGACGCTGTGGCCGTACTTGCAGTCGTTGAGAAGGCTCACGCCGTAATGGCCCTCGGAGAAGTCCATCCACTTCTGGCCGCAGACCTCGAACCGGGCCTTATCCCAGCTGGTGTTGCTGTGGACCTTCCGGGTGAGGTTGCCGAACTGGATATCGAAAGCTGCCTCATCGCTGTGGATGTCCACGGGGAATTCGGCCTTCAGCAAATGCTGGCTCTGCTTCCAGTCCACCCAGGTGTCGAAGTCGATCCGGCGGGAGTTGGCATAGAAATGGATCTTCTGCTTGATAGAAGACAGGCTGATCTTGTATTCCAGCTCCACCGTGGCCCGGACGGGGCCGTCCTCGGTCCAAGTCATTTTTACCAGATCGTCCACCGGCCAGGACTTTTCGGTGTAGAACATATCGATATCCCAGTTATCGTAATAAATGGGCTTATCCTCATACATGCGGATGACGTTGGCGCACTTGCCCGCCTGGACCAGCTCCCGGTCGTTCTCCTTGTCGAAGAGGGAGGTGAAATGGCCGTGCCCGTCAAAAACGATGGAGTAGAAAGGCGTCTCCAGGTGGTGATCGTCCTTCCGGACAAAGGGACTGGCCGTCTGAACAGGCTCCGTCTTCTTCAGGGTCTTCCAGCCCTTGGCGGGCAGGTTCTCCAGGAAGGCCACCGCGCCGTCCGCCGTCTGCTGCACGGGATAGACTTTGCCGGTCTCGTCAGCCAGCGCCTTGGCATCGGTCCTGTCCAGCTCCACGGCGTCATTCCGGGTGTAGCCGGTGGTGTTGAATACGGTCACGCCGTCACCCTGACCGGCCAGAGCCGACAGACGCTGGCTCAGCAGATCGCCGGCTGTCTGGGCCAGCTCCTCGTACTCCTTCTTGGTGACCTCGTACACCTCGTGGATGGAGGAGCCGGGGAGGATGTCGTGGAACTGGTTGAGCAGCACGGTCTTCCACATCCGGTCCAGCTCGGCAGCCGGATAGGCCAGCTCCGCCCCGGCCAGCACGGAGGCCAGCTCCAGGTCCATCAGCAGCAGCTCGCTCTTGCGGTTGCCCCGCTTGTTGCGGGCCATGGAGGTGTAAGTGCCCCGGTGGTACTCGAAGTAGAACTCGCCCTCCCAGGTCTCCAGGCGGCGGTTGTCCTTGACCCGCTGCTCCAGCTCCTCAAAGAAGGTCCGGGAGAAAGCCTGCCGGACTTTGGGGATGCCCCGGATGCCCTTCTCCATACGGACGGAGGTCTCCAGCATCTCCCGGGTGGGACCGCCGCCGCCGTCGCCGTAGCCGTAGGAGATAAGGATATCGTTGTTGATCTCCTTGTTCTGGTAGCGTTCCCAGCCGCCCAGGATGGCATCGGGGTGCAGCTTGCCGTTATAGGTGGTGAAGAAGTGGCCCGGTCCTACTTCCTGTCCCGGATCCACGGTGGTGATCAGGTGGGTGAGGATCTCGGTGCCATCGATGCCCCGCCACATCATGGTGTCGTTGGGCACCTTGTCGATCTGGTTCCAGGCCAGCTTGGTGGTCATGAAGTAGTCGATGCCGCTCTTCTTCATGATCTGGGGCAGTGCGCCGGAGTAGCCGAACACGTCCGGCAGCCAGAGGATCCGGTTGTCCACGCCGAACTCTTCCTTGAAGAACCGCTTGCCGTGGATGAACTGCCTCGCCAGGGATTCACCGGAGGTCAGGTTGCAGTCGGCCTCCAGCCACATGCCGCCCTCGGGCTCCCAGCGGCCCTCCTTCACCCGCGCCTTGATACGCTCATAGAGCTCAGGATACCGCTCCTTGAGGAAGTAGTACAGCACCGGCTGGCTGGACATGAAACGGTAAGAGGGGAACTCCTCCATCAGCTTGAGCACCGTGGCAAAGCTCCGGACCACCTTCTCCCGGGTCTGGGCAACGGTCCACCACCAGGCCACATCGATATGGGTGTGGCCGATACAGGTGGCCACCACATCATCCCAGCCGCCCAGCTTTTCATAAAGGTTCTCCGTAACATAAGCCTGGGCCGCCCGGAGAGAGGCATAGAAACTCTCGGAATAGGGCTCCCGCAGGTCCAGGAGATTGATGGTCTCATTGAGGACCGTCTGGATGGCAAGCCGGTCCTGGCTGTCCTCCTTCATCCGGGGGAAGGCCCGGAGGGGGACCTGAATATCCCAGTAGAGGCGGTTGATCTCCTCGTCCTGCTCATAGAGATCCACCAGGAACTGGAACTCGGAATGGAGGGTGCCGGTGTACGCCTGGATGTCCACCTGTAAGGTCTCCCCGGCAGGGGCCTGGGCAAACAGCTGCACCTCCCGGTGGTTCATGTCCAGGCCCTGGACGGCCTGGCCGTTGAGGAAGAGGAGGAACTGGGGGTTCTTCCCATCGTCCCACTCATCGATCTGGGTGCGGACCTTCAGCCAGACGGACTTGCCGGCCAGTTCCCGGGGCACGGTGACGCTGCCCCGGAACCAGTAGTGCTCATCGGGGCCGTACCAGTGCATGGTCTTGCCGTCAAAATCCTCCCACGCGCCCCCTTCGTTCTCCGCCTGGGAGGGGTAAAGGAAGAAGCCCTTTTTGTACTGCCAGTCCGCGATGGGCTGGACATTGCGAATACGCAGCTTGTTGAGGTTGTCGCAGATCACCTGGATCCGTTTGTCAATGAAATACATACGCATTTCTCCACTTGAAACAAATTAAAATTTAGAAGCCGTATTCACAGGCATTGAACGCCGCATGAACGGGCCTTTTCGCGCCATTCTTCGTTAAATTTTCTTGCAATACATCCAGTATTCCTGCGAAAATTTGCCTCGACCGGCACGAAAATCTCTCGCCCATCCGGCATCCCACGCCTATGAATACAGCTTCTTAGTCTTCTGAACATATTGCGTAAAGGGCAGTTTCACCTGCCTAATACAACAATAGCTGGCGGCTCATTTGTGGCAAAATGAAGTGGTTGCCTGAGAAATATTATAGGGGATGCCCCCCTATGCGGCACTAACAAAACAACGTGGCACAGCCAAAATGGTTTTCAGAATCACAAATGGTTATATCAATGCGCTCCCATTCTTTAACGCCTTCCGGGATGGAAGATTGAATCAAGTAGGCCGATAAATACTCGTCCTCTTTCCCGATATACTCCCGCACCAGATTCGCTACATATACTTTGCTCTCCTGGCCGTTTACAAAAACAGTGATATCGTTTTCCTTAAGAACGGGTGCAATATCAGCTTCACCGGCTTTGAATTTTTCCAGGCTCATCGGCCGAAAGTAAATGCTCAGCGCATTTGCGGCGCCTTTCACGATAAACGCATGGAGCCCATACACTTCCAGTGTGTCAATTCGTATGTGCAGCTCCACTTCCTGCTGTGCAGGGACATTTTGTGCCCAATATTCCAAATATTGACCGCCATAGTCACGAACAGCCGTCAAAAACGGATATGATCCATCAGGCGCAGACAACTCAAATTTTCCGCTTTCATCGCTGAGTGTTTGATACATTGTTTCAAAGTGCTCATTTTTGATTTCTATCAATACCGAGGCAAGGACTCCTTCTCTGCCCGCAACCGTACCCTTGATATTTGCCATAAAATGCGCCTCCCTCCGCCTGCTGAGATACGGTTACAGCGCGTTCTCCTTCACGTACCCCAGCAGCTCATCCACCGTGGTAAACGCGATCCCGGTGACGGTATCCGCGCAGCCGTAGTAAATGGCGATGCGCCCAGTGGCGGCATCGGTGAGGGTGGCGCAGGGGAAGACCACGTTGGGCACATCGCCCATGCACTCATAGGTTTCCCAAGGGGCCATGATATAATCCTTGCTCCGGTACAGCACCTTCCAGGGCTGGTCGATATCCAGCAGGGCGCAGCCCATGCGGTAGACAAAGCCGTTGCAGGTATTGATGACCCCGTGGTAGATCATCAGCCACCCCTCGTCCGTCTCAATGGGAATGGGGCCTGCACCGATCTTGGTGGACTGCCAGGCGGACTCGTCTCCCTTGACGGTGCTCATGACATGGCGGTGGCAGCCCCAGAACTTCAGATCCGGGCTCTGGCTAACGAAGATGTCCCCGAAGGGCGTATGCCCCGTGTCGCTGGGCCGGGAGAGCATCATATACATGCCACCTATCTTCCGGGGGAACAGCACGCCGTTGCGGTTGTAGGGCAGGAAGGCGTTCTCCAGCTGGTGGAAGGTCTCAAAGTCCTCCGTCCAGCCCACGCCGATGGTGGGGCCGTGGTAGCCGTTGCACCAGGTGACGTAGTACTTCCCATCAATGAGGCACACCCGGGGGTCGTAGCGGTACTCCCGCTTGGTGACCTCCGGATCATCCCCCAGGAAATGGACGGGCTCGTCCCGGATCTCCCAGTGAATGCCGTCTTTGCTGAAGCCGGGGAAAATGTCCATGCTCACCGACCGGCTGTCGCAGCGGAACACGCCGGCGAAGCCCTCGCCGAAGGGGACCACCGCGCTGTTGAACACGCTGTTGGAGCGCTTGATGGCGTGGCGGCCGATGATGGGGTTGCCGCTGTAGCGCCAGACGGGCATGACGCAGTCCGCCGGCTTGGGTTCCCAGGGCAGATTTTTCAGTTCGTTTCCAATGATCTTGCTCATAGCTTCTCCTTGTACGCAAAAAGTTTTAGAGGCGTACATACTTTTTTCTTGAAAAAAGTATCAAAAAAGAACTTTTGGCCCAAGGCTCACGCCTTGCTACAGGTCATTATCGGCAGACCCGCGTAAAACATAAGCAGAAATTTGGTTCCGCGTCAAAGTTTTCTTTTGATACCCTTCCCGTTCAGGAAAAAAGTACGCACGCCTCATACTTGCGGGGCCGCCGCAGATATGCGGCGGCCCCGCGCTTTGCCTGTTATTACAGTGCTTTCAGAGAATTACTTGTTGGCCAGATATTCATCCAGCTGGACCTGCACTTCGGCAACGATCTCATCGAAGCCGGAATCGCGCATGGCGGCCATCATAGCGGCCACGTTGGCTTCCACATCGCCGGTACCGGTGTGGATGATGCCCTTGTACTCGTTGAAGATGGCCTGGCAGGCGGCGATCTGGTCAGCAACGTTGGTGTTGTCGAAGGAGAAGCCCATGGCGGGGGACCGGACGGCGTTCTCGTTCTGCACCAGGATCTCGTCCACGTAGGGGTTGACCTCGCTGGTATCCTCGGCGGTCATGTGGATGGTCTTGCCCTGGGTGTAGGCGGCCAGCGTCCAGTCGGTGTTGATCTTGTGGACGCGCTGCTCGCCGAAGGCTTCCACGTACTCGAAGTTCACACCCTCTTCACCGTAGGCCAGCATATCGCGGAAAGTGGTGTCGGTGTTGACCAGCTCGATGAGCTTCAGCGCCTCCAGGGGATGAGCGGAGGATGCGGAGATGCAGGCCATGGAACCCAGAGCGGTCTGGGTGGACAGCACAGGCTCCCTATAGGTGGAAACTACGACCTCGGCGCCGCGGCCATCGCCCCAGCCCTTGGCGGCAGCGGGCCAGCCCTGGGCAAAGCCTACGCCGCACATGCCGGTGGCTTCGTTGGCGGTAGCGGCGTCAGAGTTGATGAGGCCGCTCTCCATCCACTGCTGGACGATCTTGAACTGGTCGAGAACATCGGGCTGCTCATAGACGGAAACGACCTTGTTGGAGCCATCGCGGTAGCTGATGCCCAGCGCGGCCAGACCGATGCCCATGCCGTCATAGCAGTTTTCGGGAATGGCGGAAATGCCGTCCTTGTTCAGCAGCAGGGGAGCCTCGCCGGTGCCGTCCTTCAGAGCCTGGAGGGCAGCGGTAGCGTCCTCGATGGTGTGAATATTGGCCCAATCGGGATAGTAGGCCTCTACCTGCTCCTTGGTCCAGACAAAGAACTGCTGGGCGGCGCTGTCCTTGTAGGCGGGGATGCCGTAGATCCTGCCATCGATCTTGGCGGCATCGATGAAGTCGGCGGGAATTGCCTCCTCAATGCCGGGGCACTGGGCCAGCAGGTCGGTCAGATCGGCGAATGCGCCCATCTTCACATCGTTGGCGTAGGTGCTGGCATCGGTGAACATGATGTCATAGGGCTCGTTGGTCTGGACGATAACGCTGCGGCGGTCGCCCCAGGGACCCCAGGAGACGCACTGGATGTTGATATGCACGCCGATCTTCTCCTCCAGATAGGCGTTGGCCTTCTCGGTCCAGGAATCGATGTTAGCAGGCTGGCCGCTGCCCACCTGGTACCAGGTGATGACGGGGTAGCCGCTGTCATCGGTGACGGGCGCGGGGGGGTTGTTGGTGTCGCCCTGGTTGGTGTCGGGGGTATTGCCGTCATCCGCAGGGGCATCGTTGTTGCCGCCGCCGCAGCCGGCCAGCAGGGCCAGCGTCATGACGGAAGCCAGGAACAGAGCAAGAAATTTCTTCATTTTCAATGTTTCCTCCTTTTTAATGGTTGATATGTGTGCTGCGATCTATCAAATGGCGGGAGCCATTCAATACGATAAAAGGTGCGGGCGCAAAAATTTTCACGATGCAGGGCGGGATATCCCGCCCTGCGATCAGGCGTATTACTTCCGAACCTGAAGTTCGGAAGTAATAGGTTGCTCCAATGGAGCAAGAACATACGTTATCCCTTCACCGCGCCCACGGTCAGGCCGGAGATAAAGTACTTCTGGAAGAAGGGATACACGCAGGCGATAGGCACGGCAACCACGAAGGCGATAGCCATTCGCACGGATTCCTGAGGCATGTTCTTCTTCAGATCAGAGATACTCAGACCGGCCGAGGGGTTCTTGGTCAGGTACTCCAGGTTGTTCTGCATCTGGTCCAGCATAGCCTGGAGGGAGTAGAGGCTGTCGTTGCTGATGTACAGCTTGGCCTGGAACCAGTCGTTCCAATAGCCGAAGGCCAGGAACAGGCCAATGGTGGCCAGCACGGGCTTGGAAATGGGCAGGATGATCCGGAAGAACACCGTCCACTGGCTGGCGCCGTCAATTTTTGCCGATTCGATGATGCCGTCCGGTATGGTGGTGCGGAAGAAGGTCCGGGCGATGGTCACGTTGAAGCTGCTGACCGCCAGAGGCAGGATCAGGACCCACATGGTATCGGACAGGTGCAGCACCTGGGAGTTGATCACGTAGGAGGCCGTCATACCGCCGCCGAAGACCATGGGGATAAACACCAGGATGGTCAGGAAATTGTTCAGCTTGTGCTCCGTCCGGCTCAGGACGTAGCCCATCAGGCTGGTGAGCATCACGCCAAAGACCGTGCCCAGCACCGTGACGTACACGGAGACCCACAGGGCGTGGAGGATGGTCTGCCGCTGGCTCCACAGATAGCTGTACGCATCGCCGGAGAAGGTCCGGGCGGTGACAAACACCTTATATCCCTCGGTACGGATGATGTTGTTGTCCGTAATGGAGATCATCAGGATGAAAATGATGGGCAGGAAGCAGGCCAGAGCCACGATCAAAAACATCAGGTTGAACAGGAAGTTGGTCACCGGATGGATCCGGTTCAGGCGGCTGAGGGTATCGCCGCTGACCGCTTTTTCTTTTTTCGCTTTACTCATGTCGCCGCCTCCTTTAAATCAACGCGCTGGCGCGGTCGTATCTGCGCACGATCGCGTTGGCTGTCAGGATGGTGATGCAGCCGACCACCGACTGGAACAGGGAAGCCGCCGTTGTCTTGCCCAGACCGATGGTGCCGGACGTCAGCATCTGGTAGACCTTCACGTCCAGGGTCGCCACCATGGGGGTCAGGGGCTGGTTCGCGCCGCGGGACACCTGGTAGAACAGGCCGAAGTCGGAGGAGAAGATGCCGCCAACGGCCAGGATGAACATCATGATGATGATGGGCTTCAGGGCGGGGATGGTGATGTACTTGGCCTGCTGGAACTTGGTAGCGCCGTCCAGCACCGCCGCCTCATAGAGGCTGTTGTCGATGCCGGTGATGCTGGCCAGATAGACGACCATCTTGTAACCCAGCACCTTCCACACATGCATGATGACGATGATGACCGGCCAGTACTTGGCAGTGGAGTACCAGGCCACGTTTTCGCCGCCGAAGAAACGGATAATGGCGTTGAGCAGGCCCTTGTCGGTGACCAGGAAGGCGTAGACAAAGTAGCTGACCACGACCCAGCTCATGAAGTGGGGCATGAACATCAGCGTCTGATAGGTCTTGGACTTCCGCTTGCTGTAGATATTGCTGATGATGATCGCCAATCCTACGGGCAGGACAATGTCCAGAACGATGAATACCAGATTGTAAAGAATGGTGTTGCGCAGGATCTGGGGGAAATCCCGGAGGCCAAAGAAATACTTGAAGTTGTCAAAGGCCACCCATTTGCTGTTAAGCAGGCTGGTAAGGAAGTTTGCTCCCGGCGTGATCGTGTAATCCTTGAACGCCAGAATGATGCCGAACATGGGCAGGTAACAGAAGAGTATGTACCACACGGTGGTGGGCAGGGCCAGGATGGTCAGCTCGGTATCGTCCTTGGTCCACTTGCTCTTCTTCTTCAGCGGTTTTGCCTGGGCTGTCGCTGGGGCTTTGTTCTCTTGCATTCGTTTCACCTTTCTTCCTTTCTCCCCGCCGTCTTCTCACCCTGCACATCCGCTCGACAAACGCCGGCCGAACGCTTCCAAAGCGGCCAGGCAGGCCGTGGGGCGGGCTGCTGAATCGTGCAATACGGCTTTTCCCTTTGTGGTTTTTCACAAAATCAAACCGCATCGCCGGGAATTATTATAGCGTTTTTGTTCCCGGAAAGAAAAGTATCGCAAAGTCTCTTTATAGTATGGAAAAGAACCCCTTTTTGCTTTTCTACCATTTGACGGAAGAGGGAGGTCTTGCGCGGCGCATCCGCATCCGCTATAATCTGTTCAGAAAACACAGGAAGGAGCCCATTATGGAGCATTATTTGGACCCAAAAGCCTCCCCCGTTGACCGCGCCGCCGGCCTGCTGTCCCGCATGACCCTGCGGGAAAAGGTGGGCCAGCTGACCCAGCGGCTGTACGGCTTCGCCTGCTATGAGCGGCGGGGGGAGGAGATCATCCTGTCGGAGGAATTCCGCAGGGAAACGGAGCGGTATGGCGGGCTGGGGGCCCTGTACGGCCTGTACCGGGCGGACCCCTGGTCCGGGAAGGATTTTTCCACAGGGCTGGACGGCGCGCTGGCCCCGAAAGCCCGGAACCTGGTCCAGCAGTATGTGCTGGAGCACTCCCGGCTGGGCATCCCGGTGCTGATGACCAGCGAGTGCCCCCACGGCCACCAGGGGCTGGACGGCTGCCTGCTGCCGGTGAACCTGGCCGCGGGGGCCAGCTGGTCTCCGCGGCTGCTGGAGGAAGCGGCAAAGGTCTGCGGCCGGCAGCTGCGGGAGATGGGGGTGGACCTGGCCCTGGTGTCCGCCCTGGACGTGCTCCGGGATCCCCGGTGGGGCCGCAGCGAGGAGTGCTTCGGGGAGGACCCGCTGCTGTGCGCCCGCTTTGCCGCCGCCGTTGTCCGGGGCATCCGGAGCCAGGGGGTGGACGTATGCGCCAAGCACTTCTGCGCCCAGGGGGAGACCACGGGCGGCGTCAACGCCTCCGCCGCCCGGATCGGGCAGCGGGAGCTGCGGGAGATCCACCTCCCCGCCGCCAAAGCCGCCGTGGAGGCGGGGGCCGCCGCCGTCATGGCGGCCTATAACGAGATCGACGGCGCGTACTGTCACGCCAACCCCTGGCTGCTGCGGGACCTGCTGCGGGGGGAGTACGGCTTCGGCGGCCTGGTGGTCAGCGACGGCGTGGCCATCGACCAGCTGGACGCCGTCACCGGCGACCGGACGGCCTCCGGCGCGCTGGCTCTGGAGGCGGGGGTGGACCTGGGGCTGTGGGACACCGCCTTCGGCCGGCTGGAGGAGGCCGTGGCGCGGGGGCTGGTCAGCGAGGCGCGGATCGATGAAGCGGCGGGCCGGGTGCTGGAGCTGAAATTCCGCCGGGGGCTCTTTGAGGAGCCCTTTGTGCCGGAAAACGACCATTGGCAGGGCTATACCCCCGAGCGCCATCCCCAGGTGAAGCGCCTGACGGAGGAAAGCATGGTGCTGCTGAAAAACTGCGGGGGCCTGCTGCCCCTGGACGGCGGGAAGCCCCTGCGCATCCTGCTCACCGGCCCTGGGGCCGACGACCTCTACGGCCAGCTGGGAGACTACACGCCTCCCGTCCGGCCCGGGGCCAGCGTCACGCTCCGCCAGGGACTGGAGCGGTGGATCCGGCAGAACGGCAGTCCGGCGGATCTGGCCTTCCTCCCCGGCTGCGAGCGGTTCGCGTCCTCTCCGGAGCTGCTGGCCCAGGCGGAGGACGCCGCCCGGGAGGCGGATGTGGTGGTAGCGGTGCTGGGAGGGACCTCCAGCCGGTTCAACGGCGGAAAATTCCAGGACAACGGCGCTCTGGCGGACCAGGAGACGGCTGCTATGGACTGCGGCGAGAATGTGGACGCCGCCCTGCTGCGCCTGCCGGGGGATCAGCTGGAGCTGCTCCGGCGGCTGCGGAAGGCGGGGAAACCGGTGGTGACCGTCCTTCTCCAGGGCCGGCCCTACGAGATGGCGGAGATCGATGCCTGCTCAGACGCCATCTTCTGCTGCTTCTATCCCGGCCTCACCGGAGGCGAGGCCGCGGCCAAGCTGCTGTTCGGGGAGATCTCCCCGGCGGGGCGGCTGCCGGTCTCGCTGCCGGACCACGCCGGACAGCTGCCGGTGTATTACAATTACAAGGACTCCTATCAGGGCATGCGCTATTACGATGTCTCCCGCCCCCGCTATTCCTTCGGAGACGGCCTGACCTATACGAGTTTTGACTACGCTCTGGTTTCCGCGCCGGAGGAGGGGGCGCTTTCCATCGCCTTCGCCGTCCGCAACGCCGGGGACCGGGCCGCCTGCGCCGTGCCCCAGCTGTACCTCCACCGCGCCCAGGGCATCGCCGCCTCCCGGGTCCGTGCGCTGTGCGCCTTCGCCAAGGTGGAGCTGGCCCCGGGGCAGACGGAGACGCTCCGGCTGGATATTCCCCGGGAAAGCCTGACCCAGTGGGACGCCGGGGGCCGGGAGGTCCTGCCGCCGGGCAGGGTCGAATGGTTCCTCCGGGACGGGGGAGAGGATTTGCTGCGGGGAGAATTTTTCGTGATCAAGCCCTGAAGCGCAAAAAGATTCCCCGGCCCTGCGGGCCGGGGAATTTCTGGATATGGTTTCAGGGCGTTTCCGAGCCCTCTTCCTTCTCCTCTGCTTTCTGTGCAGTCTCGTCCGCCGGTTTGGCCTCCAGTTTCTCAAAGACCGGCCGGATCAGGAATGCGTCCGCCTGGGCGGAAAAGCCGGGAGCGAAAAGGATCCAGAGCAGCAGCGTCTGGAAGAATACCTCGGGCATGAACCAGAACGTCAGCAGCGGCAGCATCCGGATCAAAAGCATGGCCAGCGTTTTGGGAAAATACCGGACCGTCAGGATCAGTGCGTTGCGGATATGTTCCCGCAGGGTGTTGTCATACCGGGCGATCAGGGGGAAGAGATAGCACAGCATGCCTCCCACCAGCACAGCCAGAGCCGCCACCATGGCGAACAGCGCCGTATAGGCAGTCCCCTGGTAATACAGTTTCAGAAGAAGGAAGTCGCAGACCAGGGCGGCCAGCGCCGTAAAGCCCATCAGCCAGACGAGGAGTGCCTGCCTGAAATTATCCCGGAAGGCCCGGAAATAGGTCTTCACGATGCCGCTCCCCCGCTCCAGGGTCAGATCGTAGACCGTCTTGAACAGAGCCGCCGCCGCCGGACCGATGGTCACCACCGGTATGCAGCAGGCCAGATACAGCAGGCCCGCCACCACCAGGTCCGACAGCCGCGAGATCAGCTGGAACACCGGATTTTCCAGATCGAACAGTTTTCTCATGCCGGAACGTCCTCCATCTCTTTATTGGGTCAGCTTCGATGTTTCCTCCGCCAGGGCCTCGGCATCCTCAATGCCCGGACCCGTGGGCAGCTTCGGCGTCTCCCCGGCCTCACCGAAGCGCCGCAGGGCGCTGGGGGAAATGTGATAGTAGTTTTTGAAATGCACATAGAAATTGTTCAGCTGGCTGTATCCCACCATGCTGGCCACCACGGAGATCTTTTCCTGGGTATTCTCGATCAGCCGCCGGGCCTGGATCATCCGGTAAGTGGTCAGGTATTCGGAGAATTTCATCCCCGTGTCCCGGAGAAAGATCCGGCCGATATACTTGCTGGACATATTCAAAGTTTCCGCAATGCTGGTGAGAGACTGGCTGCGGCGGTAGTTGCTCTTGACAATAAGGATGATCTTGGCGGTGATCCGGGACAGCTGGCTGTATTCCACCTGGAGCACCGGATCCACCTCCGGCTGAGACAGGGTCCGCTCGGGAATGGTCCCGTGGAGGTCCCGGACAATGGTCCGCTCCAGAAAAGCCCGCAGCTCCTTGGTATTGATTGGCTTGAGCAGGTAGTCCCTGGCTCCGGAGCGCATGGACTTCCGGGCATAGTGGAAATCCTCCCGGCTGCTCATCATGCAGAAGATGGTCCTGACGCCCGCGTCCCACATATGCTCCACCAGCTCATAGCCCCAGTATTCCCCCAGCTCTATGTTCACCAGGGCGATATGGGGGAGGAAATCCATGATGCTGTTGACCGCCTCGCCGTAGGAGGTGACGGTCAGTACGCTGGAAATGTCATACTGATGCCAGTCCACCAGATACCGGATGGATTCGCAGACATCCTCGTCCCTATCAACGATCAATAAACGGTACATAGCGTTACTTTATCCTCCCAGATTCTGCCGGTATGCAGCTTTAGGATCGAAAAAACGGCAGAAAAATGGAAACCGCCGCAAAGGCATAATCTCATCATACGACTGCGCCGGTGGTCAGGCAACCATTATTTTCCGAAAAGTATCTTCTTCATACCTAAAAAGGCCTTTTTAATATTGTTCTTGCAAAATAAAGTAAACTATGCTATAATGAAAACGAAAAAAAACAATATGGATCGGAAAGAATATTTCTAATCCATATTGCAATGTTTCCTTTTTGAAGTTGAGGTTCTCTCACCATCATGTTACGTTATCATTTGGAACAGCCAGCATTTTAACATCCCTTGACCGTATCAAAATGTAAAATGTAAGGAGTGATCATTCTATGCCGTATTTCGGGGCTCTGGAGGCCGGCGGCACGAAGATGGTATGCGCCGTGGGCACGGCGCAGGGGAAGATCCTGGAGCGGATCAGCCTTCCCACCCGGAGCCCGGAGGCTACCATGCCGGAGCTTCTGGGATTCTTCCAGGGAAGGGGGCTGGCCGCCGTTGGCATCGGGAGCTTCGGCCCGGTGGATCTGGACCGCAGCTCTCCGGATTATGGGACCATCCAATCCTCGCCCAAGCTGGACTGGCGGGGCTATCCCATTCTCCGCCGGTTTGAGGAGGCCCTGGGCATCCCCGTGGGCATTGACACCGATGTCAACGCCGCCGCCCTGGGAGAGGCCGTGTGGGGCTGCACCCGCACAGTGTCCGACAGCATCTATATCACCGTGGGCACCGGCGTGGGCCTTGGCGTCATTATCAATGGCAAGCCCCACCACGGCATGCTTCACCCGGAGGGAGGCCATATCTTCATGGACCGCCGGGCTGATGACCCCATGGTCCGGGGCGTGTGCCCCTACCATCCCAACTGCCTGGAGGGTCTGGCCAGCGGACCAGCCATTGAGCGGCGCTGGGGAAGGAAGGCCCAGGAGCTGGCCGACTGCACCGCGGTGTGGGAGATGGAGGCATACTATATCGCCCAGGCGCTGTGCAGCTATATCATGATGATCTCCCCGGAGCGGATCGTGCTGGGCGGCGGCGTGATGCATCAGGAGCAGATGCTGCCTCTGGTGCGCAAGGAGGTCCGCCGCCAGCTGCGGGGGTATATTCAGGGAAAGGGCCTAGATAATCTGGACGAGTATATCGTGCCGGTAAGTCTGGGGGACAACCAGGGTGTCATGGGGGCCATCAAGCTGGCTATGGACGCCTACACGGAGAAGGGGGGCCGGCTATGAGCGGCCTGAAGCCTATTTTTCTGGAGCCGGTCCTGCAGGAGAAGCTGTGGGGCGGGGACCGGTTGGGAACACAGTTCGGCTATGCCATCCCCAGCAGCCATACCGGCGAGTGCTGGGCCATCAGCGCCCACCCCAGCGGGGACTGCCGGGTCAAAAATCCCGAGTACGCTGGAAAGACCCTGGGGGACCTTTGGCGGGAGCGCCGGGATCTGTTCGGGAACGTGGGGGGTGATGTTTTCCCTCTGCTCATTAAAATCATCGATGCCCGGGACGATTTGAGCATTCAGGTACACCCCGATGACGCATATGCCCGGACCCACGAGAGCGGCGCGCTGGGCAAGACCGAGTGCTGGTATGTACTGGACTGCGATGAGGGGGCGTCCATTATCATCGGCCACAACGCCGGGAGCCCTGAGCAGCTGCGGGAGATGGTGGAGCAGGGCAGGTGGCCGGAGCTTCTCCGCCAGGTGCCCATCCGGAAAGGGGATTTCTTCCAGATCGATCCCGGCTGCCTCCACGCCATTAAGGGCGGCACCCTGATCCTGGAGACGCAGCAGAGCAGCGATGTGACCTACCGCTTTTATGATTACGGCCGCCTGGAGAACGGCAAACCCCGGACACTGCATATTGAGCAGAGTCTGGCGGTAACGCAGGCCCCCTTCCGTCCCCATGCCATCCACCGGGAGACCGTCCGGGAGGGCGGCGCCCAGGTGACCAGGCTGGTGGCCTGCCCCTACTATACCGTATACAGGGTAGAAGTGGACGGCCTGTGGGAACGGGATTGGAACAGGCCCTTTGTCAATGTCAGCGTTATCGGAGGACAGGGCGTTCTGGACGGGCAGGAGATCAGAACGGGCGACCACCTGCTGCTGCCCGCCGGATACGGGAAAATGACCATAGAGGGCAGCGTGGAGCTGATCTGCTCCCATCTGTAACGAAATTGCGGATAAAGTATGTATCGTATGCGCTATGTATGATGATATGGAGGAATAACGATGACACAGATTTCTTTTGCGCAGCCCAAGCGGTATGAGCAGGCCGGCGGCGGGGCCTGGAAGGCGCCCAATATTGACGGGCGGATCATTTTCGCTGCCGGCGATGCTCCCTGGGAGAACATCGCGGCCTGCGTAAACGTGCTGGGAGAGGAGTACCCCAGACTGGCCGCCGCGCCGCAGCTGCGGGATGTGGAACCCCTGGACGGCGATCTGGTGATCCGGGTGGGAGAGCCGGAAGAGCTGCGCGGGGTGGAGACCTACCGGGAGGGGTACGTTATTCATGCGGGGCCGGTGATGGTTTTAACGGCCCAGTCGGAACGCGCGGTACTGTATGGCTTGCGGACCATTCTGGAGGCTATGGAAGACGGCGGGCTGGCCTATGGCGTCATCGTGGACTATCCCCATACCAGAGAACGGGAGTTTCATCTGGATGCCGGACGGAAGTATTATACCAAGGATTGGATCCTGGATCTGGTCCGCACTCTGTCCCGGAACCGGATGAACGTGCTGTGGCTCCACTTCTCCGAGAACGAGGGGTTCCGCATCGCCAGCGACCGGCACCCCGAGCTGCCCTCCCTGCATCATCTCTCCAAGGAGGAGGTCCGGGAGGTCATCCGGGTATGCGGCGCCTACCATATCGATATCAATCCCTCGCTGGACTGCCCCGGCCATCTGGGCCAGGTGCTTCAGGAGCACCCCCGCTGGCGGCTGGACCGGGAGGGGACGGAGCCGCTGTGGTCCGCGCTGGATATCACCAAGGAGGATGCCCGCGCCTTCCTCTTTGATCTGATCGATGAGTATGCGGAGCTGTTTGCAGGCTCGAAGGTGTTCCACATCGGCGGCGATGAATTTATCGATTTCAACCATTTCGAAATGTTCCCCGCCATGACTGCCTATGCCAGGGAGCGTCTGGGCCCCGGCTGCGGCGGCGTGGATGTGTACGTGGACTTCCTCAACCAGGTGATCGCCCATGTCCGGGCCAAGGGATTCCGGGTCCGGGTATGGAACGATGGGCTCTTCCGTCCTGACCTGGAGGAGCATGTGCAGCTGGACAAGGATGTGCAGATCGCCTTCTGGAGCAACTGGGACAAGGGGATGGCGCCGCTGAAGACCTTCCTGGAGCGGGGCTATCAGGTGGTGAACTACCACTCCGATTACCTCTACTATATCCTTCTTATCCGGAAGGACTACAAGGATCCCGATCCGGAAAAGCTCCTCAGCGAGTGGAACCCCTCCGTTTTCCCCACCCATCCCCTGCAGGGGAAACAGGTCATTCCGGCGGAGTATGCCGGACAGTTTCTGGGCAGCTGCTACTCCATCTGGAGCGATTGGCCGGACCTCCAGACGGAGGAGGAGGTCATGGCCCGGTGCCGGGACTCCCTGCGGGCCTTCGGCGTGCGCTGCTGGAGCTGGAAGGACGATGCGGATAGCCGCGCGTGATGTTTTTATAGAGATGCGTTATACTTTTTCTTGAAAGAAAGAGTATCAACAAGAACTTTAACCTCGGGACTAAAACCACGTCTATTCCCAGATTTCTGCCCGGTAACGATGCTGCACTTTTAGTCAAGGAATAGTATAAAACTGACGCAAAGAGCGAGCGGGCATATGCCCGCTCGCTCTTATCAATACGCTTATCTGCCTCACCGATCAGAGGAAAATTTCTCCCTGTCCCGCTGGATCTGCTTGCTGTAGCGTTCCTCCTCGGAGAATACGCAGCCACAGTATTTCTGCATGTAGAGGCCCAGTTCCCTGGCTTTGGCCTGTCCCTGGCGGAACCCGGGGCGGAAATCCCGGTAGAGGAATTCCACGCCGTACCGGGCCGCTGCCTCCTCCGCCGCGCGGCGGAGGCCATCGTGATCCTGGTATGGACTGACCAGCAAGGT
>CAMWTG010000013.1 GCA_947177115.1 uncultured Clostridia bacterium | reverse complement strand
GTATTCTCATAATTCCTTATTATAGCATAATATCTTTAGTTTGGACACTCCCGCCCTTACCTTTTGTGCTGCTGGAAGCTGATTTTTAAAATATATCGTCTATATAGTCACCCTGCAGTTACCCGGGATGGGTAACTGCAGGGCAAATTTTCGTTTTCCATTATGACTAGAAAAACTCATTTTGCTTATTGGGTTGACAAACCTTTTTCAACTTTTCAGAAATCATGTCAACTTTTGCAGAATCAGCATTCCTTGCATTGAACGGACAGATATTTACACATCTCATACAGGAAATACATCTTTTATGATCCGTCAGCTGCGGATTTTCCGGAATGATCGCTTTAACCGGGCAACTTCTTGCGCAAAGGCCGCATTTTACACATTTTTCTGACGCCTTAATTTCCATTGGTAAGACTTTGTATTCCTTATACGGCGTATTCCCCGGAACTTCTATCGAACAAAGCTCCGTCTGTAAGCGTTTTTTTACTTCAAGCAGGAAAGTATCCAGCTCTTTATAATCCTCTTCATTCGGACGCCCTGCTCCTATCTGGGAAACAATGGAGTGTTCCGCTGCCATTGCCGCTGCACCAATACAAATAAAATTCTGCTCTTCCAGTAAGTCTTTCAATTCTTTCAGGGTGTCTTCATATGCTCTTCCACCATATGTTACCAGCAAAAAAGCGGGTGTGTGACGGCCTCTAATTTTTTGTAATCTCAACGCAACGGCTTCTGGAACACGTCCGCCAAAAGAGGGTACTCCAACGATGCAAAAATCATCTGTATTTATTATATAGTTTGATAAATCCGGCTTTGATATATCAATATCTTCAATATTAGTAAAATTTTTCCCAATGTGTTTCACCACTTTTTCTGTCGTACCAGTAGGGCTAAAAAATATATTGTAAGTCATGATCGTTCCTCCATAAAGAAAGTCAAAGGGGGAAATCACTTTTCGCAGGCCCGCGCCCCTCCCGCGCAGGGAGCGCCGCGCCATTACCACAGCTTAAATGTCCGGATGCCCCACTTTGCCGCCTTGTAGGAGAGGGTTTCCAGCTCCCCGGCGGCAGCTTTCAGCAGCTGCCGGATGGGGAGCTGCTGGGGACAATGAACTTCGCACTTGCCGCAGCCCACACACTGGGAGGCGCTGCTGGTGTCCTTCCGCATGGCGGTGCATTGGAGATAATCCCGCCTTCCGGACGCCTTGCCCTCAGAGTACATGGCGTTGTAGCACCGGAAAGTGCCGGGGATATCCACTCCCTTTGGGCAGGGCATGCAGTAGCCGCATCCGGTACATCCCGCCTTCACGCTGCGGCGGATCTCCTCCCGCACCCTCTCAATAAGGGCCCGGTCGGAACCGGTCATGCACCCCGGTTGGGATGCGGAAGCCAGGGAGATATTCTGCTCCACCATCTCCAGGGAGCTCATGCCGGAGAGGACGCAGGTGACCTCCGGCTGGTCATAGAGCCATTTGAAGGCCAGCGCGGCGGGGGTGCGTCCTTCGGGATCCCTGCGAAACAGCTCCTTTGCCGTTTCCGGCAGCATATCCACCAGCCGCCCGCCCCGAAGGGGCTCCATAACGATCACCGGCAGGCCCCTGCCGTGGGCGTACCGCAGGCCCTCCACACCGGCCTGGCTGGTTTCGTCCATATAGTTGTACTGGATCTGGCAGAAATCCCAGTCATAGGCATCCGCCAGCTGCCGGAACATGGGAGTGTTCCCGTGATAGGAGAAGCCGATATTCCGGATCTCCCCGGTCTTCAGCTTGCCGGCGATCCATTCCTCCATGCCCAGCCTTTTCAGCTTCTCCCAGGTGGCGGTGTCCGTCAGCATATGCATCAGATAGTAGTCGATGTGGTCTGTTCCCAAACGGCGCAGCTCCTCCCGGAATATCTTTTCCGCGCCGTCTATGGATCGGATCAGGTAGTGGGGCAGTTTGGTTGCCAGGTATACCCTGTCCCGGCAGCCGTTCCGGCGGAGGATCTCTCCCACCGCCGCCTCACTTCCGGGATAGATATAGGCGGTGTCCAGATAGTTTACGCCGCCGCTGACGGCGGACATGACCTCCCGCTCCGCCTTGTCGATATCGATGCTGCTGCCTTTGCGGGTGAAGCGCATGCAGCCGTATCCCAGGAGGGAGAGTTCGTTTCCCTTTCGATCCTTCCGGTATTGCATATATACTGCTCCCTTCCGGGCCGTTCCCGGCAAAATTCGGGCGGGACCCTTATGCTGTAGGATATTCTGACCGATAATAAAAAAGAAAGTGTCTCTTTGCTCTTCGTATGGATGCTGTCCGGTTGTCAAAACAGCCGGACAGGCGGCTATCTTAAATTGATGCCATAGGAATTTGGGTATTCGCAGGCGAAAGCCGGCAGTTTCCGTGATAGTATTCGAGTTTTGCGTGAAAGTATAGGGGTTGCGTGATAGACGGAAATGAGGCAGCTGCGGACAAGGAGCTGGTGGCAACCGCAGAACTGTGCCAGTGCCGGGAGAAGATCGGTGAGTTTTATTGCATTTCTCGGTTTTTGCCTGAATAAGCTGCAACGGTTATTTTCCGACAATTCCTAATGAATATCGAAGAAGTAAAATGAACGCAAAGCTATGAGCCGGGAACAGCGGGAAACGGAGAGACAGTGGCAGTTCGGACTGAAACAGCAGAAAAATTCATCCTGCCAATCCTACAGACAAAATCTCGCCTGAAATATTTGCAGATATCCCCAGGCCGTGATCGGTAAACATTTCGTCCAAATCGTAATCAAAGTAGATTTCACCGTTTGGATATACGAACATGAACCCAAGGGAAATGCGGCTTAGAAATTCCTCTGTCGTAATGGCGGGAAACGTATCACCGGAATCCTCTGTGTCTCCCCATATTTCGACTGTCCCATCTTCGCCGGCCATGTATTCAACGGCGCATTGCCTGAGCTTTTTATCCCAGTCGTCAGGTTCCGCGGCGATCCTGTGGAGATTTTCCAGCGCAATATCTGCCGTCAGGGAGCCACCGCTGTCACAGTACAGACTGACAGATACCTCCTTGCCGAGCCATTTTATGTCGCCGTCATATGTTTTATCTTTGAGTGGATTTTTTAAAATAAAAGTACCAATCTCATCATTTATGATAATAGAACCCGGTTTTTTCCTGAATAATCTTAGGATTGACATGGTATCCTCCAATAAATTCGGCTATTTTTGTTGTGTTGATTTTATCACAGCAGTTTTCAAGCGTCAACATGGTATGAGTGAACTCTATGGCAATCCATTATAGCAATTATCAAAATGGATCACAAACCGCCTGCAGGGCCCGATGTCCTCATCGGGCCGTTTTCCCGCCATATACCAGAACCCTATCAAACAGGCCGGTGAGGACACCGGCCCCTACAAAGGATTTTTACTCATTTTGAATATCGCTATAGATCGTGCTCAAATTTCTGGGCAGGCTGATGCCTGCCCAGAAATTTGGGTGCGGTCCGGCGGAAAATATACAAGCTGAATGTATCGGGACAGATGCCGAGCGCTAAAGACAAGGAGGTGCAGTTATGCACAGTATCGCGCGCCGGACGGGACACGGCTTGGCCCGTCTGGCGTTTCTTTTCATATTGACCCTGGTTTTGCCGGTGCTGGGAACGGAGGCCGCCGCCTCCGGCCAGGCGCAGGAGGAGGCGGCTGTCCGGTCCGCCATGGAGAGCTACCTCCGGGCCTATCAGAGGCAGGCCATGCTCTATGAGGAGCAGGAGCTGCTCCTTGGCACCGTGGCCGACCCGTCCCTCTCTCTGCCCCAGGGAGCCGGGGAGGCGGTCTTCCGGTTCGGCGAGAAGGAGGCGACTCTGGACCAGCTCCGGGAGAATATGCTCTACCTGGAGAAAAAAGCAATGTTTTACGCCGGGATGCGGCAGATGCAGGGCATCTACCGGGAGGATCTGCGCCTTGTTTACGCCGTGGAAGACCTGACCCTGGAGGGGAACGCCTGCCGGGCCTCCGTACGGGAGACGGCGGAGTTCCGGTATACCGGCAGCAGCCGGCTCTCCGTATACGAAACGGGATATACCGTCCGGCTGGTAAGACTGGGAACACGGTGGCTGGTGGCCGATGTGGCCGATGGCAGCCTGTTTGACAAGACTTACAAAACCGCCGGTTTTGATCCCCAGGCGGCTTTGGCGGAATTTGCGGGACAGCTGGAGCGTGAGAACTGCACCCTCTCCTTTTCCGGCCAGGCCACCGGCGGCGGAGATCAGATCCCCTACAACGGCCAAGATGCCGCCGCCTACGCCTATACCTATTCCCGCCGCAGCGGGGACGCGGCGCGGGAGGCGTTCTACAATCCGCGGTTCTACAGCTATGCCGGAGAAGGGGGCGACTGCCAGAACTTTGCCTCCCAGTGCATATGGGCGGGCTTCGGCGGCAGCGAGGACGGCCCGTCCATCCAGGGCCGGAATCTGCCCATGGATACGGCGGGGAGCAGCCAGTGGTTCGGACGCGCCGCCGCCGGAGGACGATACAGCAACAGCTGGCTCAGCTGCCAGTCCTTCCGGCAGTATCTGACCGGGAACCGGGACGGCTCCGGCGGGAGCGGATCCAACAGCGGGACAGACGCGGGCATATATGCCGCAGTCCTGAACGTGGGAGCGGGGAGCGCCCTTTCCGCCGTAACGCCGGAGGAACTGGTGGGCGCGATAGCCCATGTGGAGGGCGGCGGCGGGACGTATTCCCACGCCATCGTCCTTACCGCCGCTGCCGGCACCAGCCGCAGCCAGATCTGGTTTTGCAGCCATACCAGGGATGTGACCCATGTGAAGCTGGGGGACTGCTATATCGGGCCCATTAAGGTCTTTATCCCCCGGTATTTTCGGACCGGCGGACCGGCCGAAGCCCTCCGGGCGGAGCGGCTAGAGCCGGTGGAGGCCGGAGAGTCCCGCATTCTCACCGCCCGGGCCGGAACGCTCCGGGGGGAGATGAGCATCACCGTCACCGCGCCGGACGGGACGGCGGAGCAGGCGGCGTATGGGGAGAATACGGACAGCTGCCGGGGCGAATACCGGTTTATCCAGCCCGGAATGTACCGGATAGACTGCCGGTCGATCGCCCTGGGAAACGGTCCGGCGGATGCCGTCACATACTATGTCCGCTGCTGGGAGCCGGAAGAGACCAGTCCTGATGTCTGGGACGCGCCGGCAAGCGGCGCGGACGATCCCGAAATGCCCGGCTGGCTCCGTCAGCCGGGGGATGAACCGGCAGAGCCGGAGCCGCCTGAGACGGAAACAGAGGAACCGCCGGAGCAGGCGCCGGAGGAGACGCCGCCGGACAGCGGAGAAATTCCCGGCTGGCTGCTGTCATAGCACGGCCCTGCCCCAGGCGAACCGGATAGCGCGGCGCCCCGCCGGGACCCTAAGTGGGTCCGGCGGGGCGCCTGCCATCCGGCTGGCCGAGGAAAACGCCTGCCAGCACAGTCCTATTTTTCTGCACCTGCGGAACCGGCTTTCTCCATATCCTGCACGGCTCTCGCCAGCGCATCGCCAAAGCCTCCCTGTACAATGGTCATGGACGATGCGAACATGATATTGATGGGATAGTCAAAGTTCTCTGCATTGCATCCGCAGATATCCCGATACTCGTTTTCGGGACCTAAGTTGGGGACCCGGTCGATCATACGGGCGGTGCTGTCCATGTAGCCATACAGTTTCTTTCCCAGCTGGAAGGCCATGCCGCACTCAAACGCGGTATCGCTGTCCGGTTCCCAGCCGTGGAAATCGTTCAGGTTGGCAATGAGGATGTCGCAGTCCCGTACATGCTGCTGCTGCCGGTCAAAGATGTGGTATGCCCGTATATAAGCATCACCGGCCAAGTCCTCCGGCAGCGCCCGGATCTCATCCGTTGGCACAATGGCCCGCAGCCCAAACCGGCTGCACAGCGCTTTCATATCCGCGTACTGCTCCTGTGCATTGGCGTCATACCGTTCCGGACCGGCAATATAGATCACCGGCCTGCCATCGGCCCGCGGCGCCTCTGCGGCAGACCGGTCCGCCGCAGGAGCCTGTACGGCGGACCGTTTCCGCTGTTCCTCCCGGTCGAGGGCGAACACTTGCAGGCAGTCATCAAAATCTCCCTCAACGATCTTCATGGCCCCCACAACATTGGGAGAAAACGGCAGATCGCCGTAGGGCAGCGGACGGCCCTTGCGGTCGTATGCCACGCCGTCACGCAGGATGCTGCCCTGATACTTCCACACCATTGGCCGCTTGTCCCGGGTATACCCATAGCAGTGGGCGCCCTTTGCATAAGCCATGCCCACTTCGTAAATACTGCCGCCGTCCACATCGGCGCCGCGGTAGAACTCCAGGTTGCAGAGAATGGCCGTGGACTCGTTCATACATCTGGCGCAATTGGCAAAAATGGCATCGCCATTCTGCCGCAGATCATGGGGGTCCAGGTCCAGCTCTCCATCGCCTGGCATGGTGACCTCGAAACCCTTGACCCGCGCGCGGTCCCGCATGACGTACCACCGGGGATAGCCATCCCGGTAAAAGCACATGGGCCCGGCTATATACAGCTTCTCTTTTTCCATTGCCGCACTCCTTTACTGCAATACCAGATCCCGCAGAAGGTGCAGGAACCGGCCGTGATCGGCCTCTTCCCCGATTTCCACCAGCGGCAGCTGCTCCCATACGTAGTGGTGCCGCCGGTCCAGGACCGTCATACCCAGCGTCAGCGGGCTCTGCGTCTCAATGCCCACCCGGCCCCGGAAGGTCCGCACAAGGGTTGGATCAATGGCGTAGGCAACCGCCATGCAGTCGATAATGGTCGTATACGCCTCAAATCCGCGCCCGGCGGCAAACCGGATGGCCTGAGACAAGAACCGGGCCTCCGGCCGGGGGCTGTCCCCGAAAGCGGCAATGTCCTCCTGGGAGAAATTCACGTCAAAATGAGTGGCCACATCCAGCCCCAGTGCCACCAGAGGCACGCCGGACTCGTAGACGATCTTGGCGGCCTCCGGATCGACATAGACGTTCCATTCGCTCTGGGGCGTGTCGCCGGTGGCGTTGAGGAACGCGTATTTGTTCAGCCCGAACGCGCCGGAGATGGCCACCACGCCGGCAATCTGCCCGGCCAGGCCGGGCTCCTTCACCAGCGCCATCGCCAGATTGCTCATGGGTCCCGTGCAGAGGATGGTCACCTCGCCGGGATGCTCTTTTACCAGCCGGATCATGAGATCCACCGCGTGTTCCTCCGCCAGCGGCATGGAGGGCTCGGGAAGGAAGTTCTCCGCCTGCCCATCGGCGCCGTGGGTAAAGGGGTCCGGCGGTGCGGGACGCACCATGGGGTGGGCCATGCCCTTCGCGGCGGGGATGTCCTGCCTGCCCAGCATCTCCAGCACCTTCCGGGCATTGACGCTGGTGACCTCCACCGGATAGTTCCCGCTGACGGTGGTGACCGCCAGCAGTTCCAGCGTGGGAGACTTGGCCGCCATGACAATGGCCATGGAATCATCCATGCCGGGATCGCAATCTAGAATTACTTTTTTCATGGTATGTACCTCCGGTTCAGTCCGCACAGCTGTCCGCCTGGAGCTTGATGAAGTATTCCCGGTTCCGGGGACCGTCAAATTCCAGGAAATAGATCCCCTGGGAGTGGCCCAGCAGCAGCTTTCCCTGATGGATGGGGATGGTCAGGTTCACCCCGATCAGGGAGGACTTGACATGGCCCGCCGCGTCCTGGGGCGTATCATGCTGGTGCTTGAAATCGATGCGGGTGGGAATCAGACGGCAGATCTCGTCCTGTAAATCCAGGAATCCGTTGGGATCCCAGAAGGAGGTGATGGTCAGCGCCGCCGTGGTGTGGGGGATGCAGACCACGCACAGCCCCTCCCGGATCCCGCTCTCCGCCACAAACGCCTTGATATCGTCCGTCAACGCGACTACATCCCGTTCCTTCGTGCTCAGTTTGATATTCTTCAGCATAGCTGCTCCTCACTTTACAATAATTTCGCTCTGGGTGATGCCGCGTCCGCCCTCCGCAAACTGCCAGGGCCCCTTGCAGCCCCTGCCGTCCTCTTCGCCCAGGAATTCTCCTAAATACCCCGCCAGGAGGCACATAGGCGCAAACTGGGTCAGCAGTCCGCTCTGACTGTACCGGGAGACCGGCGTCCTGACAACGCCGCAGCCCAGGCCGCCGAACCGGTCTCCGCCGGAGGTCACCACCAGCAGGGGACGGCCCATATCCCGGGCGGCGTGGCCGGCCAGCTCCAGTGCGCGGCTGAGGGCCGGGCTGTCTCCTTCGCAGACCAGGACCGTGCCGATCCGGTCCACATTTTTCATGAAGAAGTTCATATGCAGCCATTCTTCGGTGTTAATGCACATGGCGTACTTTCCGCAGGCCTCGTAGATCTTTGCCTGTCCGAACCAGGCGGCGGCATAGTCCGGACCCGCGCCGATGAAGTCAAAGGCATCCATATCCTTCCACGCTGCGGCCAGCTCCCTGATCTGGGCGTCCATGTCCGGGAGCATCCGCTCCAGGGCGTCCGCCTGCTCCAGCAGGTCGGCACGGTACGCCATCGCCTGATCCATGGTGTACCGGCCCCGCACCTCGCCGAAACGGATGGCCAGCAGCAGCAGCGACAGCAGGGATACCAGATAGGACCGGGTGCCCGGCGCGCTCTCAAAGGGCGGGATGGAGAGGGGCAGGATCCGGCGGACATGCCGCCCCAGCAAAGAGTCGGGCTTTCCCGTCACGCCCAGGGTAAAGGCACCGTGGGCTGCGGCCCGCTGGATCGCCTCGCTGACCCTGGCGATCCCGCCGGAGTTGCTCACCGCAATGACCAGCGGATTGTTGGGGGCAAAACCCAGCTGATTCTCGCTGTAGTACCGGCTCAGCTCGATGGCGGGCACGACCTCGGTGGGGATCCCCGTCAGCTTTTCGAAGGTATACCGGACTGCCATAGCGGCGGCATGGGAGTCGCCGCAGCCGGTCAGCACGATCCGCTGAATGGAAAAGATCTCCGGCGTGGTCAGCGCCTTCCGGCATTCCGGCTCAAGGTACTCGTACTGCTGCCGCAGAAGCTCCGGAAGGCTCCAGACCTGACGGCACATGGCATTGCTCGCTTGTTTCATAATCTACTCCTGTCTTAAATAGGGTATCCCGTGCGGCTTTGGAACGGGATCGGGGGGCTCCCGCCTGTCTTGCCGGCGGGGAGCAGGGATGAGGCGGAGCATGGGACATGCTGCGCAAAATGTTGTTAAGGATTGATTGACAAATACGCGCTAAAACGGTATGATAAAGAGAAATTAATGCTGTTTGCAGGAAAATGAGGTGCTGCGCATGTCAGATGGCTACGCTTATCAAGATCATATCGACCGCGATTCTCCGATCCCTCTCTATTTGCAGGTTTCGGCGGATATGTCACGGAGGATCGCGGAAGAAGAATGGCGGGTCGGTGACCAGATCATGCCTGAGAACACCCTGGCAGAACTCTATCAGATCAGCCGCATCACCACCCGGCAGGCGCTGGCGCAATTGGAAAAGGAGGGCCTGATCTCCCGGAAACGAGGGGAGCGTTCAGTGGTCCAGGCCCGCCCCCAGTACATCATTCAGGAGCTGCGGTTTCCTACGCCGGAGGGCGCACTGCAGACGCCTATCGTCAATCCCGCCGGGCAGATCACGTCCACTAATATCCGCATCACGGATCTGACCTCCCCCGACCGCCGGGCCGCCCGGATGCTGGATCTGCCGGAGGACGCGCCTCTGGTCTACTTGGAGCGGTATTTTGAAAACTGCGGCAAGATCGTGGGCGTCAACCGCGCCTGGTTCCCCAAGGAACGCTTCCCGGACCTGGCGGAGCGGGGGCTGGTTCGGGAGAGTATCTCCGCCACCCTGCGGGAGGTCTATCACTATGACACCGAGGCGGTGGAAAACTTCATCGCAGCCATCACACTGGACGCCCGCTATGCCAGAATCCTGCATGTTCCCTACGCCTCGCCCGCCCTGCGGATCGACTCCGTCCATTTCTGCGGCCGGCATATCCCCCTGGAGTTCGCCAGCACGATCTGGAACGGCGCGAATTCTCAGTTCCGTCTGATGGTATCCAAATAGGCTCAGAGCGATAAGAGATATTTCCCCACCTTTACGCTGTAGGCCAGCGCGTCCGGCACAACCTTCTCCGGCATGGAGGCGGTATAGCGGTGGATCTCATAGGTGAAGTCTCCGGCGTAGCCGGTCTCCCGCAGAGCCTCCATAATGGGCGGCCACTGCGTTTTCCCCGTGAAGGGCAGCAGATGGTCGGCGGCCGTGTCGATCACATCGGAAATATGGGTAGCTTTCAGCCGCCCGCCGAACAGCCGCAGCACCGCGGCGGGATCCTGCCCCATAATGACCGCGTGCTCCACATCGCAGCAGATCCCGGCCATGGGGCTGTCCAGCCGGTCTACCAGCTCCAGCACCTCCTCCGGCTGGGCCGTATAGCGGCGCAGAGGCGCGATATTCAGGTCCCACAGGTTTTCAATGGCAAGGCCAACGCCCTCCCTGGCGGCAAGATCCAGCAGTGGCCGGAAATAGCGCAGATTTTTCTCCAACGAGCGCTTCTGCCAATCTGCGGCGGCAAAGTCGGTGCCCGCGTGGATAACGATCCATGGGATGCCCAGCTTAGCGGCGCATTGGATGGCGCGCCGGATCATCCGGTCCATCTCATCCCTCCGGGCAAAGGCGTCATCGCAGAAGTTGTAGAACGGCGCGTGGGCCTGACTGAATGTGATGCCGAAGTCGCTGGCGCAGCGGGCGATCTCCTCCAGCCAGTCCTGATACCGGTCGGTCACAAATCCGTTGCGGAAGGTGCAGCAGTCGTGGAAATTCATATCCATGACCCGATAGCCCGCTTGGGCGCATCGGGAGATGGACTCTGTGATCTCCGCCTTGCTGCCATCCGGGCGGTTGAAGTAAATGTTGGTGGATGTTGAAAGACGCATCAGTTCCCTCCGCAGAATTTTTCCACGGCCTCCATAACGCCCTGGAACTCCCGCCCCTGGCAGACATACTCTGCGTATGGACGCGCGTTGTCCGACACATTCCCCACCGCGGCGGAGTGCCCCGCCGCCTGAAACAGCTGAATATCGTTATCATCGTCCCCGATGACCAGCACCTCGTCCATAGAGATCCCCAGGTGCCGGACCAGGAGTTTCAGCGCCGCCGCCTTGTTGGCGGCTTTTTCATTGAGCTCCAATGCCTTCAGCCGGTAGCGCACATACATGAAATCGCCGGGAATCGCCTGCAGCCGCTTCTCGATCTCCAGGATCTTTCCCTCCCGCACCGGGTCCATGATCAGGAGCTTGTCGGCCCGCAGCTCTGTCCATTCCTCATCGGTCAGGGGCTGCGCCTCATAGGGGCGGCCCCGCTTCTCTCCCTCCCGGACGATCCAGGGGGTGATCCGTTCCGTCCGCTCCTCACCCTGGAAAGTAAAGAGGGCGGACATCCCCTCCTCGTAGCAGATATCGATCAGCTCCCGCAGGGGACGGATCGGGAACTGGCGGCGCAGGACCGCCCGGCCTCCGTCCATAATGGTGGCGCCGTTGGTGACGATATACGGATGGCGCAGGCCCATCTGTGCCACCTTCTCCCTCATATAGCCCTCCGCCCGGCCTGTGGCAACGGTGAACAGGATGCCCCGCTCCTCAAGGCCCGCAATCCACTCCGCCGCGCCGGAGGGGATGATCTCATCCCGGCCGATCATTGTGCCGTCCATATCGCATACGACCAGTTTTATCATTGATCTGTCTCCTTCGCAGTCATACGAAAAATTGAACAGGGCAAAGGCGGAGCCGCCTCTGCCCTGTTGCTTCTTTACCCGTTTGCCCGGATATACTCGGTCAGCTTGGCGTTAAAGCCATCCACAATATTATCGTGGCATTCCTGCTTGGTGATCTCACCGGCTGTCCACGCGATGAAATTCTCTTTGCAGAGGGTGTTCATTTCCCAGTTAATCAGATCCATGGGCTCCTGCATGCCGGGATCAGAGTTGTTCAGCTGCTCCACTGCCACAGCGGCATTGGGATTTTCGGCAATGAACGCTTTGTACGCATCCGACTCATAGGCGCTCTTGCACACCGGCAGATAGCCGTTATGCTCGAAGAGATACATCTGGCTGTCTGCGGAAGCCATGAATTGCATGAACTCCCAGGCTGCCTGACGGCGGGCGGCATCGCCCTTGTCAAACATGGCGATAGAACCTCCTCCAACGGCCGCGCCGGCCTTGTAGCCGGCGGAACACGCCGGCAGAGCGGCAACGCCCAGCTCAAATTTGCCGTCAGCGTTATTGGTCATGGCAGCCAGCTGCGCGGAGGACTGGAAATTGATGGCGGACAGTCCGTTGGCAAATTCGCCGCGCTCATCATCATTGACCGCCTTATAGCCGCCGGTAGCAATGATCTTCTCCCACTCATCAAGGAAGGTCATCAGAGAGCCGTCCTCGCCGATGGTCAGCTTGGTCATCATGGCATCGCGGCCTCCGCCGTTGTCGCCGATATAGTTGCATCCCGTATCACTGACGCCGGCCAGGAAATTGACCAGCTCATACCGGTCCATCTGGAGATTCAGACCGTAGCGGCTGACAGAATTGCCCTCCCGGACGGTCAGCTTGTCCGTCCACTCAGCCAGCTCCGCAATGGTAGCGGGGGGCGCGTCCGGATCCAGACCGGCATCGCGGGCGGCATCCTTATTGTAGTACATCAGCATGGTAGAGGCATTCAGCGGCAGGGAAATCAACTGACCCTCATAAGTGTAGGAGCGCAGGAAGTTATCGTAGATGTCGTCCTTGCTCAGACTGATCTCGTATTCGCCGGAGGAATAAATGGCGTCCAGCGTGACCAGATTCTCCATCTGGAGGACTGTAGACAGGCCGGCGGCATAGATCTGCCCCACATCGGGGAAGTTCTTATAGTCATTGGCCTGCACCAGGGTCTTCAGCTTTTCCACCACATCGCCGCCCTGGAAGACGGAGTTGACGAAGATGCCTTTCTCTTTTCCAACCGTCTCATTGAACTGGTTGACCAAGTATTCCGTGGAAGTCGCCATGGCGCCCTCTGCGGAGTTCCAGTACTCAATGGTGATCTGACCATTGGCGGCATCGGGGGTCCCGGTATCGCCGGACGTGCCGCTGCCCGGATCGGATGTGTTGTTCTGTCCGCCGCAGCCGGCCAGCAGTGCCAGCAGCATAAGGGCGGACAGTGCGATGCTCAGAAATCTTTTCATAGTTCTCCTCCATATCTTTTTTGTTCACAAGGGCTTGCATTTATTGTAAGCAGCTCCGGGATCAGCCCTTAATGGCTCCGCCCATCATACCGCTGACAATTTTCTTTCGGAAGATCAGGAATATCATTGCCGTGGGAACCAGGACCATCATGGATGCCGCCATAATGGGGCCGTAGACGTTGCCGTCCTCATTGTTGAGCATGGTCACGCCCACCTGCACCGTCCGCATCAGCGGATTATTGGTCACCAACATGGGCCACAGGTAGGTGTTCCAGGTGCTGATAAACGAGGAGATGAACACCGTGGTCAGCACCGGCGTGGAGGTGGGGAGCAGGATCTTGAAGAAAAACCGGATATTGCTGCACCCGTCCACATAGGCCGCCTCCTGAAGCGTTTTGGAAAAGGTCAGGAAGTTCTGCCGCATCATAAAGATATTCATGGCGGACACGCAGAACACGCTCATCATGCCAATATAGGTATTTACCAGCCCCATCCGTGAGATCGTCTGGTAGTTGGTCACCAGCACCACATCGGAGGGGATCATCACCGTGCCCAAACACAGCATGAAAAGCACATTGCGCCCCTTGAACTCATAAAAAGCGAAGGCAAAGGCAGCAAAGGAGGCGGTGATCAGCCGGATCACGCTACTGGCCCCGGCCAGGATCAGAGAGTTGATCATAAACCGCCCGATGGTCGTTGTTTCCATCACGTTCCAGTAGTTGGCCAGGGTCCACTGCTTCGGAAAAATGGTGGGCGGGATGGACTGGATCTGATTGGGCATCATGAAGGACACAAAGAAACAGTAAATGACGGGGAATAATACCAGCACTCCCAGCAGGACCGCCGCAGCCTGAAACGCGATCTTCCCCAGATCTTTTTTCGCCTTTGCGTTTGCAATATGTTCCATCGTAACCCCTCCCCTCAGTCGTAATTGACGTATTTCTTCTCAAACCCGAAGCTGAGCAGCATCAGCGCAAAGGTTATAATAAAGGCAACCACGGCGGCGGCGTAGCCGTTGTTATAGTTCTGCGCATTCACCGACTGGGTATACATATAGGAGATCATCGTGGATGCGCTGCCGCTCCGCCCGCCATCGGACAGGATGATCACCAGTCCGGACATCATCATGCTCTTGGCCAGAGAGTTGATAATCAGGAAGAACACCGTGGGGGAAATGATCGGCAGGATGATCCTGGTGGTCAGCCGGATGGGGCCTGTCCCCTCCATAGTGGCCGCCTCGATCAAATCGGAGGGAACATTCCGGACGGCGGCCAGCAGGAACAGGAAATTGTAGCCGATGTTCATCCACACGGATATGAAGCTGATAGCATAGATCGTAAACCGGCTGTCCGTCAGCCAGCTGATGTTGGTTCCCAGGATCTCGTTCAGGATACCCAGAGAAGGGTTGTACATCAGCTCGAAAATCATTGCGCACACAGAGGAAGACATTGCCATCGGCAGGGCATACATTGTCTCATAAACAGGCGAGCAGAGCGTTTTTCGGCTGGCCACCATAGCAAGCACCAGGGCGATCAGAACAGAAACGGGCACAGAGGTAATCACGTAGATAAAGGTGTTTTTTACTGCCGCCAAAAAGTCCTTGTCCTGCAGGATGCGGATGTAATTTTCCGGTCCAACGAATTCCCGCCGTACGCCCATAAAATTCGTCAGGAAGAAGCTGTTAAACACTGTCTTAATGAAGGGATAATACGTGAACAGAAGGAAAAAGAGCAGGGCTGGGAACAAATACACCAGCGGCTCAAACTGGCGCAGACCTTTTCGTTTCATTATCGCCACCTCCGGCATCATTATTTATTTGTCTTATTGTATATATAATAAGACAAGTTATATAGAAAGTCAATTGTCCGTTATTCCAATGTTTTCGCTCACTTTTTGTCAACCTACACAAGTTCATTTGCCGGTCTTGCCCACCGAAGGGCAGCATTTCACGCTATTCCCTGCCTAAAAGTGCAATATCCTTACCAGGCAGAACTCCAGGAATAGCAGTGGTCTTAGTCTCGAGGGTAAAGTTCTTTTTGATTCATGACAAACAGGAAAATCCGCAGCAACCTTGGGAGGCAGATATGATCTGCCTCCCAAGGTTGCTGCCAACAATTCTGCTTTCAGTTGTAGTTTATCTCTTTTGTGAAATCCGCACAAAAGCCGCCTGCAAATTTTGTGAGCGAAGTTAGTTGAGAATGGTTAGGGCTTGTTTGAAAAATGAATATTGCACAAGCCGTGTGTAAGTGCGAAACTAGGGAACCTCTGAATAAATCACCAATTTCAAGCAATGTTCTGCGTGCAGTGCAGAAAAGTCCAAGCAAGTAGGAAGCAGCAGGAGCGATTTTTACTGGTAAGCTCCCCCGGACCCTGTAAAAGGGCGCAGTTCCCCCTTTACCAGGCAGGAGAGAGATTCCTTCCAGCCCTGGCAAGCGCATATAAATTGGCGCAGGCAAACATCGCGTATAAACGATTCTCATTCTTCCGGAGCCCGCGGTACACGGTTTTTCTGTATCCAAACTGACATTTGATGATCCGGAAGACATGCTCCACCTTGCAGCGTACAGAGGACTTGAGATATTCAATATGCCTTTCCCAGTCAATCGCCCTGTCAGAAACTCGAGTGAGGGAATCAGGACGGCGGTTAATACGGTAATCAATGCTGGAAAGGCGGGCGTTGCTGGTCACTTCAGACCTTAAATGGCGGAACTTGCACAGTATTGTCTCATCCGGCACGCTTTCTGTCAGGAAGTTGATCCCGGTGAATTTCCGCATGGCATAGCTGTCATAAATTGCGTCTTCTGTTGATGGGTCCGACAGATGGAGCCATATCTGGAGCAGGTACATCCGCAGCATTTTCTCGATCCCCATTGGCGGACGGCCTCGTTTCCCCTGGGGATAGTAGGGCGCAATGATGCCTGCCCACTCCTCCCACGGGATGATGTCTTCCATAATCTCCAGAAACTCTTCTCGCTTCGTTTTCTTCTTGCGGCTGCTATACTCCATATCCGTAAAGGTTTCCTGTTCCATTTTCGGGCTCCTCCCTATCTCTTTCTTGCTGCTATTATACCATATTTCTTCCTTGTGGGGCAGGGCTGATTAAATCAGAGGTTCCTTAGGAAGTATCATCCATCTTCAAGGCAATCGTCTGCACGGCGCTCGTTACGACCACGGCAATTTCCCTGATGGGTGCCACGGAAGCAGCCTCGAGGGAGTCGGACATGTCCATGTCATCCCCAACTAAAGGGTAGTTTTTTGACAGGCCGAAAATGCCCCAGGGCATTTTGCCAGTTTCCAACAGGGTCAATCCTTGAGACGTATCCGTTCCCATCGCTTGGAGAAGGCGATGCAGACCGCTGCGCCCACCAGTGCGGTGCCTGCCCAGGCACTCAGGATGACGTTCCAGCCGAAGCGGTCCGAGAGGAACGCGGTGCCGTAGGTGGAAAGTGCGCTGCCAACATAGGTGCAGGCGTTCAAGGACCCGGATATAGCGGATACATTGCCATATCTGGCAAAATGGGACGGGATCATGCAGATGAGCAGCAGGTTGATCCCGTGCATACCCCCCGTCAGCGCCGCGGAAAGGATTACGGAGAGCGCTGCCTGCCAGGAGGCCGTCAGCCGCAGCAGCACCGCACAGGCGGCACCAACGAGAAAAATCTCTCCGGAGAGCAGAAGCTCACTGCGTACCAGCCGATTGTTCAGCCAATGGGCGAGCTGGAAGCACACAATGCTGAACACCGGCAGGATCACACCGGTCAGGATGGAGACGCTGCTGCCCAGTTGGTAGGTCTCCGCAATAAGGCTAGGCATCCAGGTAGTCACGCCGTCCCGCAGCGCCCCCTGGCAGATGATCGCAACCATGATCCCGGCCAGCGTCACCCGTGTCCCGGTGGAGGGCCGGAGTCCTGGCTCCGTCAGGCGCGCCGCCGGAGGCTCCGTTCTGTCCTGCCCCAAGCGCTTTTCTACCCTGCCGCAGGCAACCAGCCATACAACGGCCATCACGGCACAAGCGCCTGCTGCGATTAGGAATACGCTTCGCCAGCCGGAAAGCAGGATGCACAGCGGCGCGGCCAGATAGATGGCAATAGTCCCGAAGGAACTGCCCCAGGACACCCGGACGCTGGCTTGCTGGTACACCTCGTTGGTAAAGACGCTGATCATGGTCTTCACCAGCGGCGGCCACAGCAACGCTTGGGCAAAGCCGTTGATTCCCCAGACCACAGACATGGGGCCCGCGCCGGGACAGAAGGGGATCAGGAGATTCATGGCGGCAGTCATCAGGAGCCCGATGAAGATCAGGAGTCTGGGACTGACCTTGTCGCCGAGCCAGCCGCTAGCCAGTTGCCCCACGCCGTAGGTGACGAAGCTGATAGTCACCGCCAAAGAAACCTCTGGCTTCGACCAGCCCTCCGCCTGGACGATTTCCAGGATGACCGCGCCAAAGTTGATCCGGGAGAGATAGCTGGTAAAATAGACCGCCGCACACAAGAGAGTCATGTGCTGGATCTCCCGTTGGTTAGTCAGCTTCGTCATACGAGAGCGACTCCTTCCCACGCCGCTGCAGGTGCCGCACCGAGTATTTTTGCGACCGTGGGGGCCAGGTCCTTGATGCTGACGGTCCGCTGGATCTCCCCGGGCTGGAATATTTTCCCGCAGCAGATGACCGGGATGGTCATGTCCTCCGGCATAGCGGTCCCATGGGTCCGGTCGTGGCCGCCGTGGTCGGCGGTGATGATGACAGAGTATGTGTCTTCCACCTCTGCCATTACCCGCTGGATTTGCTCCCAGACCGTCCGGACGGCTTGCCTGTATTCCGGCCCCATCCATCCGCTCTCACTGCTGTGGCCCATGTGGTCGGGAAGCTCGAAATACAGGAACGCGAAATCCGGTGATTCCTCCGTCAGATACCGGATCGCTGCATCTGCGGTGACCGAGGGGACCTTCAGCTTGTCCGCGTTGTTGTAAAAGAAGCTGTGCGTCAGCGAACCGGGGCGGACCAGATCCCGCAGTTCATGCCACTCATAGAAGAAGGCGGACGTTTTTCCCGCCAGCGCCAGCTGCTCACAGAGCCCGTTGATGGGCCGCACCTGGGGCATGTAGGTGTTGATGGTGGTGCCGTGCCGCTGGGGGGTTACGCTGTGGAACAACGACATGTGGCAGGGCAGCGTAATAGACGGAAAGACCGTCTGTGCGCCCATGGTGTACGCGCTGCGCTCCAGGAGCTGCTCCACGAACGGGATGCCTCCCAACGCGTCCGGTCGCATCCCATCGGCCAGGATCAATAGAACTTTTTCACTCATCATTCTTCATTCCCTGCTTTTTAAGAATTGGCCGGAGCCATTGCGCAGAGTATAGCATAAGAGTTCTTGTTTTTCAAGAAGATGGTCAAAATATCATCCACCTGTTTTTGAGATCAGATCGGATTTTTAAAATAACTCTGTCAAATCAAACCGAAAATTTTACGACCGGCTGCTGTATGTTGATTTATTTCTTCTGAATGGTGTTGGAATTTTGGTTGTAAGTCTTGGCAGCGCACTTCCACTCGCCGGTCATCCTCATTAGGAGTAGAACGACCGTAAAGTCGGTGCTGCCACCCCAGCCTTCTTCCAGTACGCGAATGTATACCATTTTATACCGGAAATAACAAGAGCCGCCGTCCACAAATCTGTGGACGGCGGCTTGATTTGCTTCTAACAGCGGGTGTTCTCTTAGTACATACCGCCCATGCCCATGTCGCCGCCTGCGGGGGCGGGAGCGGGAGGCTCGGGCTTGTCGGCCACCAGGGACTCGGTGGTCAGCACCATGGCGGCCACGGAGGCGGCGTTCTCCAGAGCGGAGCGGGTGACCTTGGCGGGATCGACGATGCCCGCGGCGATCATGTCCACATACTCCTCCTTGTAGGCATCGAAGCCGGTACCCTTGTCGGCCTTCTTCACGTTCTCCAGAACCACGGAGCCGTCCAGGCCGGCGTTGGCGGCAATCTGGCGGATGGGGGCCTCCAGGGCCTTGGCGATAATGCGTGCGCCGGTCTTCTCATCGCCTTCCAGCTCCTCCACCAGCTTCTCAACGGCGGGGATGGCATTGACGAACACGGTGCCGCCGCCGGAGACGATGCCCTCTTCCACAGCGGCCTTGGTGGCGTTCAGAGCGTCCTCAATGCGGAGCTTCTTCTCCTTCATCTCGGTCTCGGTAGCGGCGCCGACCTTGATAACGGCCACGCCTCCGGCCATCTTGGCCAGACGCTCCTGGAGCTTCTCCTTGTCGTAGTCGGAGGTGGTCACGCCGATCTGGCTGCGGATCTGGGCCACGCGGTCCTTGATAGCCTGGCTGTCGCCAGCGCCGTCCACAATAACGGTGTTCTCCTTGGTGACCTTCACCTGACGGGCGCGGCCCAGCATGGAGAGGTCGGCAGTCTTCAGCTCATAGCCCAGCTCCTCGCTGATGACCTGGCCGCCGGTGAGGATGGCAATATCCTGCAGCATCTCCTTGCGGCGGTCGCCGAAGCCGGGAGCCTTGACGCACACCACGTTCAGGGTGCCGCGCAGACGGTTCACCAGCAGGGTGCTCAGGGCCTCGCCCTCCACGTCCTCGGCGATGATGACCATCTTCTTGCCGGACTGGACCATCTGCTCCAGCAGGGGCAGGATGTCGGCGATCACGGAGATCTTCTTATCGGTGATCAGGATATAAGCATCGTCCACAACGGCTTCCATCTTCTCCATATCGGTAGCCATATAGGGGGAGATATAGCCGCGGTCGAACATCATGCCCTCCACGACCTCGCTGTAGGTCTCGGAGGTCTTGGACTCCTCGATGGTGATAACGCCATCGGCGGAGACCTTCTCCATGGCCTCGGCGATGAGCTTGCCGATCATGGCATCGCCGGAGGACACGGTGCCCACGCGGGCGATATCATCGGTGCCGTTGACCTTCTGAGCGCCCTCCTTGACGGAGGCCACAGCGGCCTCTACGGCCTTGGCAATGCCCTTCTTCATGACAATGGGGTTGGCCCCGGCGGCAAGGTTCTTCAGGCCCTCGCCCACGATGGCCTGGGCCAGCAGGGTGGCGGTGGTGGTGCC
>CAMWTG010000012.1 GCA_947177115.1 uncultured Clostridia bacterium | reverse complement strand
TCCATATATCCTATTTTACCACTGCTTTATCCGCTTGTGAATACAGGTTCTTACTTTTCGCCCGCGCGAAAAGTAACAAAAGCGCGCTCAAGGGGCCGGAGCCCCTTGAGAATCCCCCGAATGTGTTTGTTTTGTTTTGCGCTCATTCTCCGGTCTGTCCGGCCTATCGTACCAGTCCCGTGTATAGGGCGAAGCGTCTCTTTCGGGATGTTGTCCAAACCCCTACCGTTCTAAAACGAGGAGAGCTCCCGGGGCAGCGCTGCCGGAAGTTCCCAAAACAATACGGTAGGGACTGCGGCGATGTCCTCAAATAGACCCGCCGCAGCAGAAACCGCACCCGCAGTCCGGTTTAGACCGGGCAGACTACAGGGTCAGCGAAGAAATAATATCCCCCCGCAATTAAAGGGATTCTTAAACCGCAGGTTTAAGCGCGTTTTTGCCTACTTTTGCCGCGGGGCAAAAGAAGGCCGCCGTCCGGGCGCGGGAGCCCGGAGCTATCGAATAGAAAAAACTCAAAATGGAGGATCTTATCATGGAAAAGACTACGCAGCTCTACGAGGGAAAGGCAAAAAAGGTCTTTGCCACTGCGGACCCCGATCTGGTCATCGTCTCCTACAAGGACGATGCCACCGCCTTTGACGGCACAAAGAAAGGCACTATCCGGGGCAAAGGCGCGGTGAACAACCGCATGAGCAACTTCCTCATGGGCAAACTGGCCGCCGCCGGTATCCCCACCCACTTTGTGGAAGAATTGAACGACCGGGAGACCGTGGTGAAAAAAGTCCAGATCGTGCCCTTGGAGGTCATTATCCGCAACGTCTCCGCCGGGAGTTTTGCCAAGCGCTACGGCGTAGAGGAGGGCATCCCCTTTGACGAGCCCACCTTCGAGTTCTCCTACAAGAACGATGATCTCCACGATCCCCTGCTGAATACCTCCCATGCTCTGGCCCTGAAGCTGGCTACCCGGGAGGAGATCGACACCATCCGTACCATGGCCCTGAAGGTCAACGAGGTGCTCAAGGCGTTCTTTGCCGAGTGCGGCGTGCGGCTCATCGACTTTAAGCTGGAGTTCGGACGGCTCAGCGATGGGACCATCGTGCTGGCGGATGAGATCTCTCCCGACACCTGCCGCTTCTGGGACGCCAAGACCAACGAGAAGCTGGACAAGGACCGCTTCCGCCGGGATCTGGGCAATGTGGAAGAAGCCTATGAGGAAATGATGCGCAGAGTTTTTGGCGCGTAAGTGCGGCCAACTAAGGAGGAACATCTATTGGGCGGATTTTTTGGAGCGATCTCCAAGCGGGATTGCGTCCTTGATATCTTTTTCGGCGTGGACTACCACTCCCATCTGGGTACCCGCCGTGGAGGCATGATCGTCTACGATCAGAAAGACGGTTTCCAGCGCCAGATCCACAACATTGAGAACACCCCCTTCCGGACCAAGTTCGAGAAGGATATGTCCAAATTCCATGGCAGCAGCGGCATCGGCTGCATCAGCGACACGGATCCCCAGCCGCTGCTGGTACGCTCCCACCTGGGACTGTTCGCCATCACCACCGTGGGCATCATCAACAACGCCGAGGAGCTGGTGGACAACTACCTCTACAACCAGGGCAGCCAGTTTATGGCTATGAGCTCCGGTGAGGTCAACGCTACCGAGCTCACCGCCGCCCTCATCAACCGGAAAGACACCCTGGTGGAGGGCATCCGCTACGCACAGGAGGTCATTGACGGCTCCGCTACCATCCTGGTGTTGACCCCGGGCAGCATTATCGCCGCCCGGGACAAGCTGGGCCGCCTGCCGGTGCTGGTCGGCAAAAGTGAGGACGGCTGCTGTGTGTCCTTCGAGTCCTTCGCCTACCACAAGCTGGGGTACAATGATGCCTATGAGCTGGGGCCCCGGGAGATCGTGGAAGTGACGGCGGACGGGTGGAAGACACTTTCTCCCGCTGGTGACAAGATGCGCATCTGCGCTTTTTTGTGGACCTATTACGGCTACCCCAACTCCAACTATGAGGGGGTCAACGTTGAGGTCATGCGCTACCGCAACGGGGAGATCATGGCCCGGGACGAGATCACACGGGGGCAGCTGCCCAAGGTGGACTATGTGGCGGGGGTGCCGGACTCCGGCCTGCCCCACGCCATCGGGTATGCCAACCGCAGCGGCAAGGCATTTGCCCGGCCCTTTGTGAAGTACACGCCCACCTGGCCCCGGTCCTTCATGCCCGCCAACCAGAACGTCCGCAATCAGGTGGCGAAGATGAAGCAGATCCCCGTCCCCGAGCTGATCGAGGGGAAGAAGCTGCTGTTCGTGGACGACTCCATCGTCCGGGGCACCCAGCTGCGGGAGACCATCGAGTTCCTGTATGGCTGCGGCGCGGAGGAGGTCCATATGCGCTCCGCCTGTCCGCCCATCATGTATGGGTGCAAGTACCTGAACTTCTCCCGGAGCAATTCCGACATGGAGCTGCTGGCCCGGGCCACCGTTCAGAAGCTGGAGGGCGATGAGGGGCAGGAGCACCTGGACGAGTACGCCAACGGCTCCACGGAGCGGGGCCAGTGCCTGCTGAAGACCATCTGCGAGGACATGGGCTTCAGCTCCCTGGGGTATCAGTCCCTGGATGGCCTGCTGGAAGCCATCGGGATCGACAAGGAAAAGATCTGCACCTACTGCTGGACCGGGAAAGAATAAGCGTCTTGGAAAGTGAGAGGAAAGACATGAGTGAGAGTTATTCCGCCTCCTACGCCGCAGCGGGCGTAGATATTACGGCCGGTTACAAGGCTGTGGAACTGATGAAGCAGCATGTGGCCCGGACCATGACCGCCGGTATGACGGAGGGCATCGGCGGTTTCGGCGGGCTGTTTGAGCTGGACACGGCGGGGATGAAGCGCCCCTGCCTGGTCTCCGGCACCGATGGCGTGGGGACGAAGATCCGCATCGCCCAGCTGCTGGACAAGCATGACACCATCGGCATTGACTGCGTGGCCATGTGCGTCAACGATGTGATCTGCTGCGGCGCGAAGCCGCTGTTCTTCCTGGATTACATCGCCTGCGGCAAAAATATCCCGGAGAAGATCGCTTCCATTGTAGCGGGCGTTGCAGAGGGCTGCGTCCAGGCCGGGGCCGCCCTGGTGGGCGGCGAGACCGCCGAGCACCCCGGCATGATGGCCGAGGACGATTACGACCTGGCGGGCTTTACCGTGGGCGTGGTGGACCGGGACAAGGTGGTTGACAAGAATCAAACGGCGGCGGGGGATGCGGTCATCGCCCTGCCCTCCACCGGAGTACACTCCAACGGGTTCTCCCTGGTGCGCCGGGTGTTCCGGGTGGAGAGCGCCGATCTGACGGCGCCCATTGAGGCTCTGGACGGCAGGGGGCTGGGAGAGGTCCTGCTGACTCCCACCCGGATCTATGTCAAGCCGGTGCTGGCCCTGCTGGAGCAGGTAGAGGTCCACGGCATCTCCCACATCACCGGTGGCGGGTTCTATGAGAATATCCCCCGCTCCATTCCCGATGGTCTGGGGGCAAAGATCGAGAAAGCCGCTCTGCGGACGCCGGTCATTTTTGATTTCATTGCAAAAAGCGGCAATATCCCTGAGCGGGATATGTATAATACCTTCAATATGGGCGTGGGCATGAGCATCACCGTGCCCAAGGAGCAGGCGGACAAGGCGCTGGCCGTCCTCAGGGAGCATGGCGAGGACGCTTACATCATGGGCGAGATCATGGCCGGTGAGGAAAAGGTGGTCCTATGCTGACCGCCCGGATCGCCGTTGTGGTCTCCGGCGGCGGGACCAACCTGCAGGCTCTCATCGATGCCCAGAAACGGGGAGAACTGAAAAGTGGGCGGATTGCCCTGGTCATTGCCGACAAGGCGGGGATCGGAGCCATTGCGCGGGCGGAGGCCGCCGGGATCAGCTGCGATGTGATCATCCGAAAGGAGCCGGATTTTGAGGAGAAGGTCTTGTCCGCCCTGGCGGCGCATACTATTGACATGGTTGTCCTGGCAGGGTTCCTGGGTATCTTCTCGGCGGATCTGCTCCGCCGCTTTGGGAAACCGATGATCAATATCCACCCTGCCCTCATCCCCTCCTTCTGCGGGAAGGGGTTCTATGGACTGCGGGTCCATCAGGCGGCGCTGGACTACGGCGTGAAGGTCACCGGTGCTACCGTCCACTATGTCAACGAGGTCGCCGATGGCGGGGAGATCATCCTGCAAAAGGCAGTGGATGTTCTCCCCGGCGACACCGCTGAGATCCTGCAGCGGCGGGTGATGGAACAGGCCGAGTGGGTCCTGCTGCCACAGGCGGCGGAACTGGTTGCAGCACAAATTGTGCGAGAAAAGGAGTAAAACGTATGAAAAAAGATCTCTGCGCACTTCTCCGAGAGAATAACTATCCCGGCCGGGGCATCATGCTGGGCCGCAGCGCCGATGGAAGATCCGCTGTCATCGCCTACTTCATCATGGGCCGCAGCGAGAACAGCCGCAACCGGGTCTTTGAGGAGACAGAGGACGGCATCCGTACCAGGGCTTTTGACGAGAGCAAGATGACCGACCCGTCTCTCATCATTTACCATCCCGTGCGGCGGTTGGAGAACGGCCTGACCATCGTCACCAATGGCGACCAGACAGACACCATCCGAGACATGCTGGCCCAGGGCCACTGTTACCGCCACGCTCTGAACACCCGGACCTTTGAGCCTGACGGTCCCAATTGGACCCCCCGCATTTCCGGGGTGGTGAAGCCGGACGGCGGCTACAACCTGTCCATCCTCAAGAGCTTGGATGGGGACCCCGCCTGCTGTTGCCGGTATTTCTATGAGTACGAATCCCCTGTGGCCGGAACGGGGCATTTTATCAGCACCTATCAGGGCGATGGAGATCCCCTGCCGTCCTTCTCCGGAGAACCCATCCCGGTCGATATCTCCGCCACGAATGCCTCCACGCTGGCAAGGGAGCTGTGGGAAAGTCTCAACGCGGAAAATAAAGTCTCGCTGTTTGTGCAGTTCCGCAGCTTGACGGGCAGCTACTGTGAAACCTCTATCATCAACAAGAACGGTTAAAGGAGGGCCCGCCATGGAACGAAACCGAGACGGCTACACCTCCCCGCTGTCTACCCGGTATGCCGGTAGGGAGATGCAGTACCTTTTTTCCGATAATAACAAGTTCCGCACCTGGCGGAAACTGTGGATCGCTTTGGCCAAGGCGGAGCACCAGCTGGGGCTGAACGTCACCCAGGCCCAGATCGACCAGCTGGAGTCTCACGCGGACGATGTGAACTACGATGTGGCCGAGGCCCGGGAGAAGCTGGTCCGCCACGATGTCATGAGCCACGTCTACGCCTACGGCCAGCAGTGCCCCGATGCGGAGGCCATCATCCATCTGGGGGCTACAAGCTGCTACGTGGGGGACAACACGGATATCCTGATCCTCCGGGATGCCTCTGAGCTGGTCCTGCGCAAGTGCGCACAGGTCTTGCGCAACCTCTCCAAATTTGCGGAGGAATATAAGGGCCTGCCCTGTCTGGCCTACACCCACCTTCAGCCCGCCCAGCTGACCACCGTGGGCAAGCGGGCCACACTGTGGATGAACGAGCTGGTGATGGATATGGAGAACCTGGAGTTCCAGGTTTCTCAGCTGCGCCTGCGGGGAGCCAAGGGCACTACTGGCACCCAGGCCAGCTTTATGGAGCTGTTCGAGGGGGATGAGGAGAAGGTCAAGGAGCTGGAGAAGCTGGTGGCGGAGCAGATGGGCTTTGAGAAGTGCGTTGCCGTTTCCGGCCAGACCTATTCCCGAAAGACGGACGCTTACGTCCTCTCCGCGTTGTCCGGTGTGGCCCAGTCGGCGTGCAAGTTCGCCAATGATCTGCGGATACTGCAATCCTTTGAGGAGATGGAGGAGCCCTTTGAGAAGAATCAGATCGGGTCCTCCGCCATGCCCTATAAGCGCAACCCCATGCGGAGCGAGCGCATCTGCGCCCTGGCCCGGTATGTGATCCAGGATGGGGTGAACCCCGCCATGACCGCCGCCACCCAGTGGTTCGAGCGGACGCTGGACGACAGCGCCAACAAGCGCATCGCCGTGGCGGAGGCGTTTTTGGCGGTGGACGCCATTCTGGAGATCTATATCAACGTCACCGCGGGACTGGTGGTCTATGACCGGGTGGTCCGCCGCCGGGTGATGGAGAAGCTGCCCTTCATGGCAACGGAGAACATCATGATGGAGGCCGTCAAGCGGGGCGGCAACCGCCAGGAACTCCACGAGGCCCTGCGGGAGCACTCCCACGCCGCCGCCCGCAGGGTGAAGCTGGAGGGCGGGGCCAATGACCTTATCGACCGCATTGTGGCGGACCCGCTGTTCCCCCTGAGCCGGGAGGAGATCGATGCCCAAATGGCCCCGGAGAAGTACGTGGGCCGGGCCCCCAGCCAGGTGACGGAGTTCCTGCGGGACGAGATCGCGCCGCTGTTGGCCAAATATCCGGATGAAGGGATCCAGGCGGATTTGAAGGTCTGATCCGCCTCGTAGAGGCCGGTGTCCTCACCGGCCTGTCCTGTAAGTCAGATGGGCAGTCCCGGCAGAGCGGCCCGATGAGGACATCGGGCCCTGCAGAAGAATTTTCTATGCCCATAAAACCGTTCGTGTTTTTGATAAAAGGAGTACCACCATGAACGAATTAGAGCTGAAATACGGCTGCAACCCCAACCAGAAGCCCTCCCGCATTTTTATGAAGGACGGCGGGGACCTGCCTCTGGAGGTCCTCAACGGCAAACCCGGCTACATCAACTTCCTGGACGCGCTGAACGCCTGGCAGCTGGTGAAGGAGCTGAAAGAGGCGCTGGGCCTGCCTGCCGCCACATCCTTCAAGCATGTCTCCCCCACCTCCGCCGCCGTGGGCCTGCCCCTGGGCAAGGCCCTCAAGCAGGCATGCTTCGTGGACGATGTGCCGGAGCTGGACGCCAGCCCGCTGGCCTGCGCCTATGCCCGGGCGAGGGGGACGGACCGCCTGTGCTCCTTCGGAGACTGGGCGGCGCTGAGCGATGTGTGCGATGTGACGACCGCCAGGCTCATTGCCCGGGAGGTCTCCGATGGCGTCATCGCCCCCGGTTATACCGATGAGGCCCTGGAGATCCTGAAAACCAAGCGGAAGGGCAATTACAACATTGTCCGGATCGACCCCGGCTATGTTCCCGCCCCTCAGGAGACCAAGGACGTCTACGGCGTCACCTTCCAGCAGGGCCGCAACGAGTTCAAGATCGGCAGGAAACTGCTGGAAAACATCGTCACCGCCAACACTGATCTGCCGGAAGAAGCCAAGCGGGATCTGATCGTGGCTCTTATTACCCTCAAATACACCCAATCCAACTCGGTTTGCTACGCCGCAGATGGGCAGGCCATCGGCGTGGGTGCGGGCCAGCAGAGCCGGATCCACTGCACCCGTCTGGCGGGCACCAAGGCGGATACCTGGCACCTGCGCCAGCATCCCAAGGTGCTGAGCCTGCCCTTCCTGTCCGCGCTGGGGCGTCCCGAGCGGGACAACGTTATCGACAGCTATATCAACGGCAACGAGGAGGACGTCTGCGCGGAAGGGAACTGGCAGCGGTATTTTGCCGTCCGTCCCGCTCCGCTGACGGTTCAGGAGGCCCGCGCGTGGCTGGACAGCCGCAAGGGCGTGGCCCTGGGCAGCGATGCCTTCTTCCCCTTCCCGGACAACATCGAGCGGGCCCGCCGCTCCGGCGTGCGGTACATTGCCGAGCCCGGCGGTTCCATCCGGGACGATCTGGTCATTGCCAAGTGCAATGATTACGATATGGTCATGGCGTTTACCGGGATGCGGCTGTTCCATCATTAATTTTCTTGCCAAGGGGCGGCTTGCCAGCCGCCCCTTACAAAGAATCGGAGGAGATTCATGAATATTCTTGTGGTTGGCGGCGGAGGCCGCGAACACGCGATCATCAAGAAGCTGAAAGAGGACAAGCGGGCGGAGACCATTTACGCCCTGCCCGGCAATGGCGGCATCGCCGCCGATGCCGTTTGCCTGGAGGGCTCCGCCACGGATATCCCCGCCGTGATCGCCGCGGCGAAGGAGCATGCGGTTGACTTTGTGGTAGTGGCTCCCGATGATCCCCTGGTGCTGGGGATGGTGGACGCGCTGGAGGCGGAGGGGTTCGCCTGCTTCGGCCCGCGGAAGGATGCCGCCGTCATCGAGGGCAGCAAGGCCTTCTCCAAGGATCTGATGAAAAAATACGGGATCCCCACCGCCGCCTATGAGACCTTCACCGATATGGACAAGGCCCTGGCTTACGTGGAGAGCTGCCCACTGCCCACGGTGGTCAAGGCCGATGGGTTGGCCCTGGGGAAGGGCGTGCTGATCTGCGAGACGCGGGAGGCGGCGCGGGAAGCGGTGCGCTCCATGATGGAGGGCCGCATGTTCGGCGACAGCGGGGCAACGGTAGTGGTCGAGGAGTTTTTGACCGGGCCGGAGGTGTCCGTACTGTCCTTTACCGATGGGGAGACGGTGGTCCCCATGGTGTCCTCCATGGACCACAAGCGGGCCCTGGATGGTGACCGGGGCCTTAACACCGGCGGGATGGGAACTGTCGCGCCCAATCCCTATTACACCCCGGACATCGCTTCGGAGTGCATGGAAAAGATCTTCATGCCCACCATCCGGGCGATGAAGGCGGAGGGGAGGACGTTCAAGGGCTGTCTGTACTTCGGTCTGATGCTGACCCCCGATGGCCCCAAGGTCATCGAGTACAACTGCCGCTTCGGCGACCCGGAGACCCAGGTGGTGCTGCCGCTGTTGGAGAGCAGTCTGCTGGAGATCATGCTGGCAGTGAGCGAGGGCAGACTGGCGGATACGGAAGTCAGATTCAGCGAGAAGTCCGCCTGCTGCGTCATTCTGGCCTCCGAGGGCTACCCGCAGAAGTACGAAAAAGGCTTTCCGATCACCCTTCCGGAGACAATGGCGGACAGGCAGATCTATATTGCCGGAGCAGTCCGGAAGGACGGCGAACTGGTCACCAGCGGAGGCCGGGTGCTGGGCGCGGTAGCGATCGCGGAGGACCTGCTAACCGCCATCGGGAAGGCATACGATTGGGTGGAGCGTATCCACTTTGATAACGCCTACTGCCGTGAGGATATCGGCCAGCGGGCGCTGCAAGCGCTGAGGGAGAAGAAATAAATGTCTGTTTACAGAATTTTTGTAGAAAAACGCCCCGGCCTGTCCCCGGAGGCGGGGAACCTGCTGGGGGATCTGCGGGGCTTCCTGGGCATTGAGCGCCTGGAGGGCGTCCGCATCTTGAACCGCTACGATGTGGAGGGCATCGACCCCGCTGTTTATGAGAAGGCCAAGCATATTGTTTTTTCCGAGCCCCAGGTGGATGTGGTATGGGACGAGACGTTTCCGGAGCCCAGAGATGTCCACAGCCTGCTGGCGGTAGAGGCCCTGCCGGGGCAGTTTGATCAGCGGGCGGATTCCTGCGCCCAGTGCGTGCAGATGATGGCAGGCGTGGAGCGGCCTTTGGTGCGCCACGCCAAGGTCTATATGCTCAAGGGCAATCTGAGCGCCGAAGACCTGGAGAAGATCAAGGGCTATCTCATCAACCCTGTGGAGAGCCGGGAGGCGTCCATGGAGAAGCCGGAGACTCTGATCCGGACCCATGACGCGCCGCCTATGGTGGAGATGCTGGCGGGCTTCACCGGGCTGGACGGGGCGGGGCTGTCCGCCCTGCTGGACAAGCTGGGCCTCGCAATGGACCTGGATGATCTGAAGTTTTTGCAGGCATATTTCCGGGATACGGAACACCGGGATCCGACCATTACCGAGGTCCGGGTGGTGGACACCTACTGGTCCGACCACTGCCGTCACACCACCTTCTCCACCCATCTGGAAAATATCCAGATCGAGGCCCCGTCCGGGAAATACGATACCAGCGTAAAGGCGGCCTATGAGCGCTATCTGGCCGCTCGTGAGGAGGTCTACGGCAAGGAGAAGGCCGCAGCCCGTCCCCAGACCCTGATGGACATCGCTACCATCGGCGCGAAGGTGCTGAAAAAGCGGGGCCTGCTGCCCGAGCTGGACGAGAGCGAGGAGATTAACGCCTGCTCCATCCACGTCCCCGCCGTGGTGGACGGAAAGGAGCAGGACTGGCTGCTGATGTTCAAGAACGAGACCCACAACCACCCCACGGAGATCGAGCCCTTCGGCGGCGCGGCTACCTGCATCGGCGGGTGCATCCGGGATCCCCTGTCCGGACGTGCCTATGTCCATCAGGCCATGCGGGTCACCGGCGGCGGCGACCCGAGAGCATCCTTTGAGGATACCATACCCGGCAAGCTGCCCCAGCGGAAGCTGGCCGCTACGGCGGCGGCGGGGTACTCCTCCTATGGCAACCAGATTGGACTTGCCACCGGCCATGTGGCGGAGCTGTACCATCCCGGCTACATCGCCAAGCGTCTGGAGTGCGGCGCGGTGGTAGCGGCGGCTCCGGCCTCCAATGTACGCCGGGAGCGTCCCGCGCCGGGGGATGTGGTCATCCTGCTGGGAGGCCGCACGGGCCGGGACGGCATCGGCGGGGCTACCGGCTCCTCCAAGAGCCATAATTTGAGATCTTTGACGACGATGGCCTCAGAGGTACAGAAGGGCAACGCCCCCGAGGAGCGGAAGCTCCAGCGTCTGTTCCGCAATCCCAAGGTTACCCGGATGATCAAGCGCTGCAACGACTTCGGCGCTGGCGGCGTGTCGGTTGCCATCGGCGAGCTGGCGGACGGGCTGGAGATCGACCTGGACGCTGTGCGGAAGAAATATGACGGTCTGGACGGTACCGAGCTGGCTATTTCCGAGAGCCAGGAGCGTATGGCGGTAGTGGTCGCCCCCGAGGACGAGGAGAAATTCATCGCTCTGGCCGGAACCGAAAATCTGGAGGCCTATCGGGCCGCCGTGGTTACGGAAAGCCCCCGGATGGTGATGAAATGGCGGGGCGAGACCATCGCCGACCTGAGCCGTGCCTTTTTGGACACCAACGGCGCGGTGAAGCGTGCGGCGGTGTCTGTGGAGGAGAAGGACCGTACCGCCATGGGACAGCCCAGGTACCGCTCCCTGCGGGAGCTGGCCTCCAGCCTGCCCTGCGCCTCCCGGCGGGGGCTGGTGGAGCGGTTCGACTCCTCCATCGGCGCGGGCAGCGTGACCATGCCCTTCGGCGGCAAGACCCAGCGGACCCCCGCCCAGTCCATGACCGCCCTGCTGCCGGTGCTGCCGGGGCAGGAGACGGAACAGGCCAGCGTCATGGCCTACGGCTGCGACCCGGAGCGGCTGAGCATCGATCCCTTCTCCGGGGCTATGGACGCTGTGGTCACCTCCCTGACCAAGCTGGTGGCGGCAGGAGCGGACTACAAAAAGGCGTATCTTACGTTACAGGAGTTTTTTGAGAAGCTGCGCAGCGACCCAGAGCGCTGGGGCAAGCCCTTCTCCGCCCTGCTGGGGGCGCTGGAGGCCCAGCTGGACTACGGCTGCGCCGCCATCGGAGGGAAGGACTCCATGTCCGGATCCTTTATGGATCTGGACGTGCCGCCTACGGTGATTTCCTTCGCCATCGCGCCAATCAAGGCGGGGGAGGTTATCACCCCCGAGTTCAAGGCGGCGGGGCATCCGGTCTACCTCTTCAGCGGCGCAAACCCGAAGGAGACCAAGGCGGCCTGGGAGGCGCTCCGCGCCCTGGCCCAGGCCGGGAAGGTGCAGGCCGCCTGGGCCATCGAGGACAGCGCCGCCGAGGCGGTGATGAAGATGTCCTTCGGCAACCGGGTGGGCTTCCGGTCCGAGGCCGGGATGGAGGACGAGTGGTGGTATGTGCCGTTCTACGGGGCCATCGTGGCTGAGCTGACGGAGGATACGGACTGTTCCTGCGCACAGCGTATCGGCGCGACCACAGCAGAACCGGCGATTACTATTTGTGCTGATTCGGCGGAAATCAACGAATTGTTGTCACTCAATGAGGGCATTCTGCAGGATGTCTACGCTACCCGTACCGCTGAGGCGGGGGCTGCTGAACCTATTACCTGGGAAAAGGGCGCGCCTGCAGTCCTGGGCTGCGGCATCGCAAAGCCCCGGGTGGTCATCCCTGTCTTCCCCGGCACCAACTGCGAGTACGACAGCGTCCGGGCCTGCCTCCGTGCGGGGCTGGAGGCGGAAACGGTGGTCGTCCGCAACCTGACCCCCGATGCCTTGGCTCAGTCTGCTGAGGAGCTGGAGCACGCCATCCGGAAGGCGCAGATCGTCTTTCTGCCCGGCGGGTTCTCCGGCGGCGATGAGCCGGACGGGTCCGCAAAGTTTATCGTCTCCTTCCTGCGCAGCCCCAGGCTGACGGATGCCATCCATGATCTGCTGAAAAACCGGGACGGCCTGATGCTGGGCGTCTGCAACGGGTTCCAGGCCCTGGTGAAGCTGGGGCTGCTTCCCTTCGGCGAGATCCGGGATACGGATGAGAACTGTCCCACCCTGACCTACAACACCATCGGGCGGCACCAGTCTTCCATTGTGCGGACAAGGGTCTGCTCCAGCCTGTCCCCCTGGCTGATGGAGACGAAGCCGGGAGAGGTCTACAGCGTGCCCATCTCCCACGGAGAGGGGCGGTTCGTAGCCCCCGAGAGCGTCCTGCGGCAGCTGGCGGAGAGCGGCCAGGTCGCTACCCAGTACGTGGATCTGGACGGTGCGCCGTCCATGGACACGGCGTTCAACCCCAACGGGGCCCTGTGGGCCATTGAAGGGATCACGTCCCCCGATGGCCGGGTGCTGGGCAAGATGGGCCACAGCGAACGCATCGGCCCCGCGCTCTACCGGAATGTACCCGGAAACTACGATATGGGGTTGTTCCGCAGTGCGGCCAGGTATTTCAGATAAAACAAAGCTCCCGGACTTGGCTGTCCGGGAGCTTTATGTATTGCGTCAGGCGGGGATCTTGCTGCGGATCTCCTGCACCAAGCGGTGCAGCGTGGTGCAGGGGATCATTTCAGAGGGAGTGTTCTGTCCGTTTTTGAGGTGCTCCTGCAGCCGCTGCTCCGCGCGCCTGATGGCCTCCGCTTCGTTTCCGCTGCCGCACAGTTTGGCATAGATGGATTCCTCCGCCTTGTCATACTCCTGGCCCAGTTTTTTCTCATAGGCCGCGGAAAACCGGGAGCAGCAGTCCTTGGATTCCGGGACGGCCAGCATCTTGCCCCAGTAGGCGCTGAACCATACCTCGATACAGGGATTGGACCAGGCAACGTTGATGCCGTTGGCCTCCGCCTCCCGGATGATCCTGTCAAAATCGGTAACCCGGTCCCGGTCAAAAACGATCCATATCTCGCCGTACTGGGAGTGCAGATTAGCCGCCTCCAGCGCTTTCTCCACCAGTTTTTCCGTGGGGGCGTTCTCCACATGGATGGTGAGCTGGCGCCGGAGCGCCTGGGGGATGGCGTCCCGCATGCCCAGCAGATAGTTTTTCTCGGTCTTTTTCGTATCTGTCACAATAAAATAGCAGCCCAGCCTGGGAGCGAGGCCCCGTGGGATCCTTGGTTTTCTCTTACCTGACCGGTCCGGCATGATTACTCGCCTCCTAAAATGTCCAGATTATGCACGGAGGGGATGCCGCCGTACTTGCCCAGAAGATAATTTTTTATATAATTTTCATCTTTACGGATCTTTGTGCCGTTCTCGTCCTCAAAGTCCACCAGCGAATACAGGGTGGAGATGCCCTGCTCATCCTTCTCCGTAAACCAGATCTCGTCCCGGCGGAGAAGGGACAGGTGCCAGGCATCGTGGGTGGTGAAGATCAGCTGCGCGTGGTTGGGGTTGGTCTTGGGGTCCAGGAACATGATCAGGATCGTGCGCAGCAGCAGCGGGTGAAGGCGGGCGTTCAGTTCATCGACAAACAATACACTGCCGTGCTGTAAAACGGATTGCAGCAGGGGATACAGGGCAAACATTTTCAGGGTACCGGCGGATTCGATAGATAATGGGAATAGAGCAAATTCATCGGAATCGACCATCTGATGCACGGCATCAATACGGGCCCTGCCGACCCGGCCGGATCCATCGTCTTCGACCTCCTCGATCTGTGAGATATGAAAATCACGAATGGAGGGATCGAAGGAAGAAAAATATGCGGCAACGCGATGCTGGAGGTCCCTGTCTGTGACAAAACTCTTGGACACCTGCGAAGACAGCATCAGATTCTCACTGGGATTGCCAAAATTCGCGATCTCATTATCATAAAACCAATCGCGGACCAGCTTTAGCTCGCTGATCCTCAGCTTTGCGCCCAGTGAGACGATTAACGCCTCCGGTTCCAACGCAATGGTGATCAAGCTCTGGCTGGCTTGGGGCAGGCCGGAGAGGTCGAGGGAGCTGCCGTTCCGGTAAAAAATCTTCTTGTAATCAGCGGCGGTTTTTGCCTTGGAATTCAGCCACTCCTCATGGATGCCATCAGCGCCGATGGTAAAACCGTAGTTGTAGGATTTGTAGTTATTCTGCTTCGAGGTAATGAAATAGACTTCGAAGGAGGTTTCCGCATCCATGCTGGCGGTGTCAAGAAGAAAGGGGGTCGGGGGCGCAAAATCAGAACGGTCGATATCCTTTTTGTTGTCGCCGCCGTAGGAAAAAGAGTTTATCACATAGTTTGACATGTAAACAAACGCGTCCTGGACATTGGACTTGCCGCTGGCGTTGGCGCCGTAGATGGCGGCGAGGGGCAGGACCTTTTCCTTTCCAACGGCAACGACATGGGCGGGGTACTCGGTGATCTTGGTGGCGGTGAGATCAAGAGTCGTGTCATCCCGGAAGGACAGGTAGTTTTTAAAATTGAATTGCAGAAGCATATGCATTCTCCTCTCATCTGCTGCTCTTAGTATATACGCCTTTTGGAAAAAAAGCAATGTCTGTGTGAGAAAATTTCTCATGTGGAGGAAGAATTTTACGGAAAGATGGCAGGTTGTTACGGCTTTTGCGCGCGATTTGTCAATCAACGGCGCGCCGGGGTCATCGCGCCCTGCGGATGGCGCGTGTTGGAGTGCCTGCTTTTTTCGTGCAACTTGACGTTGCACAAAAATCAACAACTTCTCCCCCGGTACACACCAGTGTGTACCGGTTTTTTAACCGGTAACACCAATCAAAAAGGAGAACTTTGTATGAATTACACAGCAAACTACCATCTGCCCCAGTGGGACGAGACAGACCGGATCATGCGCACCGATTTCAATCGGATGTGCGCGGACATGGAGGCCGGTATGACTTTGAACGCGCAGGCCGCACAGACTGCCTGTCAGATCAGCGATGATCTGGACCAAAAAACGCTGAAGCGGCTGCGCAGGCTGGCCTACAATCACTACAGCACGGTGCAGGATATGGATCCCTTCCCCTGGCAGGCGGGCGTGTTCCACCAAAACCCCGCGAAGGATAAAAGCGGCGTCACAAACGCATCGCTGTTGAACGGCGTCTACTACGCGGGGAAAAATCCTGCGGGTACAATGCTGGGCAGTATCGGCAGCTATATGCAGCAGAGCGCTCGGATGACGCTCGTCAAAAATGACCTGGCGGCGTGTACAGCCTTGCAGGCCGACATCTGTGTTCCCGTGAACGCCTATGTGAACCGCATTGGCCTGTCGGGGAACATCCGCGGAAACGTGCCCAATACACCCTTCCCCGTCAGATTGACCCTGACCAATCTGGACACCGGTGAGGTGGAGGCCAGCCGTCTGCTGGATATTGCCCAGAGTATAGGAGACGGTTCAACGAGCAATGACTTCCGCGATTGTTTCCTCGCTTTTTATGCCGGACAGCACTACCGGCTGCAGATGGAACCGCTGGCGGCGGTATTCACTGGGGACATGAGCATTCAGGCTACCGGGAATCAGGCAGTGGTGCTCCCGGCCAACAGCACGGCTCCTATTTCCGCCGTCCACACCATGCGGGAGCACGAGGAAAGCTCCGGCGGGCTGCTGATCGTGCGGGGTCTGATCCACAGCGGGACGCTGACGGTAAGCTGGGACGGACGGCCTGTCCCGCTCCACGCCACACGGATGGTTCAAATCTCTGACGGGCGGATGGTCCGGGAGATGGCCTACTACCGGAACGAGACGATCCCGGCGGAGACGGAATTTTCACTGCAATTCAATCCCGGAGAGCATGGATCGTTCCTGTTTTATGACTGGGGAGCGGTGCTGCTGTAATAAAATGGAGAGGGTCCGGCGCTATGCCGGACTCTCTCCATTTTAACAGTTCTATTCCTGCGGGTACATCTCGAAGAAATAACCGGAACCCACTCTGACAATTTTTGCCTGATATTCAAAACCAAACGGGAGACAGATGGCGGTAAAAAATCTATTGATCAGTTTTTCTACATCTTCATCATTTGGCCCCCCATTAAAATACACAATGCGCGCGCAGATATCCACCAGATCTGTAATTTCCACCCAAAGCGGATACCGCTTGACTGCAAACGCAGTATCGAATCTCTCTACCACCGCGTTCCTGCACGCATCACAGGAATCATCACCAAGCAACAGGGTAAAATGTACGAACTCGTTTCCCTTCCCGCGATCGGTCCCATTGCTGAAAAAGCCGGTGTCCGTTTGGAGGATGTTATTTACCGTATTGTAACTTCCTCCCACAATACCGCCATAGTTATATCCTACGTAGTTATACTCCGTACCCATGAGAATACTCCTCTCTATTGAATCAGAGCGACAATTACCGGTGTCAGCTTCTCAAGCAGCTTTAAAAATTTATCGCTTGTTGCAACTTCCTTCAACTTGTTAAAAGCGAGCTTTATAATGGATTTTTTAGGGCGCTCTTTCGCGGCTTCTTCCTCGATCGTTTCAATGCACTCTTTTGCTTCCTGTTTCCGCTCCTCCGGGATCTCCGCCTGTTCGACAGCGGTTCGAAATTCCGAAAGCAAGGAGCTCAATTCGCTCTGCTGAAAAGAGCCGAAATTGTTCACTACATTACCAATACCGCCAACGATACCGCCATTGTTCGTTATAACATAATTGGTCTCCATTATGATCACTCCTTCCTACAACAATTTAGCACAAAAAGATACTGTTTTCAACTGCCGGAACATCCTTAATCATGAACTTACCGTAAACTTTTTCCAAGGGCTGCCCGAACATGATACTTTGCGCCTTTCATCGCCAGCTGCTCTGGTCCGGAATATAAATCGCCCCCGGGACCGTAAGGTCCCGGGGGCTTTTGGGGTCACTTCGTTGAACCTGTCAGGGGTTCAGCGATCATACGTTAGTCCAGGTCAGACTGATGGTGCAGAGGACGGGAGCGCCCAGGTCGCCGGAGGCATCCGTGAACTGCAGCCAAACGTACTTGTCACGGTTTGCATAGGTCGGATTGATCCCATCCAGAGCCTTACCCGTGCCGCCAGGAGCAGCAGAGCCAGGCGTAGCATCGGTGTTTGTAACCGCAATGTAGAGATGGACGCCATCGTTGTCGAAATCATCGCGGCCAGTGGTGTTCTTCGCCACCGTTGACCAGTTGCTGGACGGGGCAGTCGCGGTGCCGTCATAGCAGATCTTCACGCCAGTGGCATCCTCAGGAGCCGTAAAGGTCACGCCAGCGGCAAGGAGATAGCCGGTGGTATCAGGACGGAGCGTATTGAAGAGGTTGTTGCCCAGAACATTGTACGTGTCAATAAAGCTCTGAAGCTTCTTGGCATCAACACTCACGGTCGCGTTGTGACCGGTACCGCCAACGGTAAAGCCAGCAGCCTGGTAGGCAGTCTGATAGGTCACGCCGGTGTTGGGATCCACGCCGGGATCAGCGCCTTCAACCTCAACAGCTTCGGATACGCGCTCGTCCTCGATAGCCTGGCTATTGTCGGTGGCGGTAATGGTGACAGTAGCAGCGCCCTTGACATCCTCACACCTCAGGGTATAGGCAGTGCCATTATTGGTGAGAGAGAAGGTAGCATTAGCGGTAGCACTAATAGTATAGCTGGTATTAGCAACGCCGGTCCAAGTCAGGGTGGCATCATCGCCCCAAGCCATGCCTGCTCCGATGGGAGTACCGCTAGTAACGGTACCGGTAGCAGTAATGGCGGTGGGGATGTTGTAGTTCACCGTCTCGCTGGTGAAACTAGTGAGGGTAACTGTCAGATTAACAGTGACTGGGGTGCAGGTGACTTCCACCACGAGATTCTCATCGGTGATGGCGGCAGGCAGTGTCAGGTTGGGGGCGCTGAAGGTATAATCAGTGCCGCCGCCAGTAAGGGTATTGCCATCATCCTGATCCTTGACGACTACGCTGTTGTTAGTCCAGCCCTCGATTGCGAAGGGAGCCTTGCTGAGATCATAGGTCATCGCAGTACCCTTCGGCACGGTCAGGGTCACATCGTTCTTGCCGGGGAAGGCGAGGTTGGTGGATGTGAACTTGAAGGTGATGTCAATGTTGTTGTTGGTACCGGGCGTGCCCTGCTCGGCAGTGATGGCACCCCATTCGGTCACCTTCAGGAAGGTCGGGGTTTCGTTCCAGCGGGTACGGGTCATAGTGCCGGGAACCGCAGTGGAATTGCCCATATCCACAATGTATGCGGAGGAGCAGACCGTGCTGGTGTTCCAAGTGCCGCCCTGCCAGATGATCTGGTCGCCGGGCTGGACCTCGTTGGTGGAGAGGTTGCTGTAGCGCAGGGAAACGGCCTCGTTGTAGTTGCCGCCGCCCAGCTCGTTGTCGTTGCGGATAGCGTAGATGTTGCTGTTGACAGCCAGAGCGATGCTGCGCAAGGCATTCCCAGCGCTGTCCACCATGTTTACGTAGATGTAGCCGCCGTTCACAGCGTCCTCAGTCACGCGGTCAACCGTACCGGCATAGATGCCATAGCTGGCATAGGTGCGGCCGGTCTCGGGGATCCGGGTGACGCGGCGGGCGGACATCTGGCCGTCAGTCACTTCGCTGCCGTTCCAGACCTGATAGAAGCCGTAGCCGGAGAAGTTGCCGAAGGAACCGGCCTGGGCGTTCCAGCTCAGGTTGGTGGGGATCACATCGACCATCGGGCCGCCGGAGACGTTGCTCAGGGTCTTGATGAGCTGGACCTCGCCGGTGCTGCGGCTCTGACCGAAGTAAGCCAGGGCAACGCTGGTGCGGGAGTTGTCGTTCCAGGTGCGGACCTCGTAGACGATGACATCGGCAACCCAGTAGGGAGCGGTGGCACTGTCGGCAGAGGTGTCGCGGGCCACGGCGTAAGCGGCGTAGATGTAGTTATCGCCGTTCAGCGCGGGCATATTGGTGTAATCCTTGAAGTACTCTACGCCATCGTTATGGACGATGTAGAACTCAGTGTTGTGGGTGGCGTTGACAACGCCGTTGCTGTAGCCGGTGTAGTTGGCGTGGACAGGATAGTTGACCTGCTGCGCGGCAACATTGCCGGTGCCCAGCTGGATGTAGTCCACAGCGTAGCGGGCGCGCTCACCAGCATCCCAAATGCCATTGCCATTGGTATCGAACCAAGTGGGATTGCCGGCGTTATCCAGACGCAGCTGAGCGGCGCCGGTCAGAGTGGCGGTCTCGCCGTTGATGTTGGCAACGGCAACGTTGGTGAAGCTGTAGGTGTTCTGGGTGGTCTGACCCGCAGTGATCCTGGTGCGGTCATAGGGACCGTAGTTGAACTCATTAAGAGCCGAAGCGCTGGTACTAGTTACAGTCTTGACGTACTGGTTCCAATCGGGCCAGAGCTGCCAGCTTGCGACCGTAGCATCGGAATACGGAGCGGTTGTATTGAAGCTGGGATCGCCCTTGACAGCGGTGAGACCAGCGGGAGTAATGCGGGTCACGCCCAGGTGAGCGATAGCAGGCTGCAGCCAGTTGTAGTAACGGCTGGTGCCGACTACGCTGATGACCTCAGTCCAGGGAGTGCGGGCAACAAAGATGTTGTTGCTGCCGCCAGCCAGGCTATACTCCGCCAGCTCGGCCTCGCCAGCCTTCAGCTCAACGGTCATGGGCCAATCCTGCAGGACGTTGCCGGTCTGGTTGTTGCTGGCATAGATCTCGGTCAGCAGAGCATACTGGGTGCCGCCGGGCAGCTCGTAAGCGCGGACAAAGCCGAAGTGATCGAAGTACACGATGTACTCGGTGCGGTCTTCCATGTTGCGGATGAGCTGCTGCATCTCGGTCCAGTTGCCGATGCCGGACTGGCCATACTCACCCTTGTCGGTGGTGATCTTGTCAACGCGCCAGTCGTAGTTGGAGACGGTAACGGTCTCGTTCACGGCGGGCTCGACCAGGATCTGACCATCGATCAGAGCGCAGACAACCACATCGCCAACAGCGGGAGTGTTGCCGTCCATGTAACGGACAGTGCTGTTCGCCTCGTTGAAGCGGTAGTACTCGGT